>JAFYHO010000125.1 GCA_017539125.1 Actinomycetaceae bacterium
ATCAGCGAGCGCACAGTCCACGCACACACTCCGCAGCTTGAGCGCGTAGCCGATGTGCACGATGTTCCCGCTGGCGAGCAGCGCGATGTTCTCGAAGCAATGGCAATGAATGCGGCAGCCGACGATTCTCTGCGTCGCCTTGCTGCCTGCGCTGAGGCAGGCGAGAGCGCCCAGCCGCGCCGCATCGTCATCGTCGCAGACGCTCCTGATACTTTCCTTGAACCTTGTGCGGATTCCGAGCAGCTTCCCACAGCGCTCACTCTCGCCCGTCCGCTATCGTGGAAGCACGTCGAGTCCATACATATTGATGACGACGAAGCCGTGGACGATATGAGCGCGGCAGCGGCAGGGGACGAGGCGGCTTTTGAGCGCAGCTATGAATACGAGCTCATGTGGTATGACGTAACCGAGCGCGACGATTTAATCAGTGTTTTTGAGGGGTAAAAATCTAGACTTCCGTGAGTTTTGAAACGCAGCGATTACTTCCGTTTCGGTCCGTCAGGCTTGAATCCCTCAACGAAAGTAATCGCTGCGCACTAATCCATTTATCACAAGTCTTGTTGTTTGCGCTGCCACCAGCCGTGTTCGCGTCCCTCACGGTCGAGAGCCTCCTCGACAATCTCCGTACCAGCCGGAGCAGACGCAGGGGAGGGCGCTTCAAGCGAAGTGCCGCGCAGATTCGCCAAAGCGCGCATAGCGTGATAGATGATGATAGCGCCGAAAGAACCAAGGGCGATGCCCTCGAAGCTCATATCGCCCCAATGCCAGGTGTAATTAGCAATAGCCATCACCATAGCAATAGCAGCAGTATTCAAATTGACAGGGTCGGAGAAATCGACGCGGTTCTGTACCCAAATACGCACGCCCAACATGCCAATCATGCCGTAGAGAATTGTTGCGGCACCACCGAGAACGCCAGCGGGAATCGTCGCAATAATCTGGCCGAACTTCGGGAACATCGACAAGCCCAAGGCGCACAGCGCAGCCACCACATATGCAGCCGTCGAATAAACCTTTGTTGCCGCCATAACGCCGATATTCTCAGCGTAAGTCGTTGTCGGCGAACCGCCGCCGCCACCAGCAAGAGCCGTCGACAAACCGTCAGCGAGCAGGGCGCGACCAGTCAAATCGTCCAGATTCTGGCCAGTCATCGCAGCCACCGACTTCACATGGCCCACATTCTCGGCAACCAAAACCAGCACCACGGGCAAGAACAAGCCGAGCAGCGACCAGTCAAAAGCGGGAGCGTGGAACGCCGGCAGGCCAACCCAGCCAGCCTCAGAAATAGCGTCGAAATTGACCTCGCCGCGTGCGACCGCGACGGCATAACCGACGAGAACGCCCAAAAGAATCGACAAGCGCCCGATGAGCCCCTTGAACAGAACCGTACACAGGAGAACCGCAACAATCGTGACGATCGCCGTCACCGGAGCCTGCTTGACGTTATTCCACGCCGAGGGCGCAAGATTGAAACCAATCAAGGACACGATCGCGCCCGTCACCACGGGAGGCATGAGGCGGTCAATCCAGCCTGCGCCAGCGAAGTGGACAATCAGACCTACAAGTGCGAGCCCCAAACCGGCAGCAATCACTCCGCCTTGAGCGAGGGATTGCAGATGCGAATCGAGGGGCTTGCCACCACCGGAAACATAGCCCGTCACGGCTCCAATTGGTGCGAGGAAAGCGAAAGAGGAGCCCAGATAGGAGGGCAGGCGCCCGGAAGTAATACCGATAAAGAGCAGCGTGCCCACGCCAGTAAAGAATAGAGTTGTTGCCGGCTCGAAGCCCGTCAGCAGCGGCACGAGGAAGGTCGCGCCGAACATGGCGACGACGTGCTGAGCGCCAATGCCGATAGTTGCAGGCCAGGCAAGGCGCTCACCTGGTTGAACGACCTCTCCCGGTTTGATTGTGTAGCCGTCAGAATGCAGCTTCCAAAGTGCCATTGTGTCCTCCCGTGACAGTAAAACAATATGTTGATTCGAGTCTAATACGCGCGGTCTTTTGCGGCAATCTCGCCACACGTCATCGCGAGGGAACGAAGTGACCGTGGCGATCAATATTCCTTTATTGCTTGCTTCGCGAAGCGGTCCACTGTCCATTACCGATTGCTTCGTCGGGCTTCGCCCTCCTCGCACAGCAACGAGCGGAGGGCTCACGGAAGCTTGCTTACGTGTTGCTGGAGCGAGGCAGCTGTGTTCGGTCGCTACGCTCCCTCTCGCAACATCGTTGCTACGGTCTCGAGCAAGCAAGCTTGCTCGGACCCTCTGCGCCTTGTTGTGGTAAGTGAGCGGAGCGAACGAACAATGACGGGACTGGGCAGGCGCCAATGGGTTAGAGTAGCCCTATGAATACTCTCACCGCCTCTACCAACGCACCAACTTTGGCGTATAAGCGCACGGGAGCTCCTAGTGAACTTCCGCTTCTCTTGTTGCACGCTATGCCGCTCGACGGTTCTATGTGGGACGAGATGCGCGAGTTGCTTCCAGAGATTGAGGTGCTCAGTGTGGATGCCCCAGGTTTTGGCGCATCGCCCACCGGCAGTGTTTTCGCCGCGGCCTATGGGGACAGTAGCGATGAGGCTTCGCTTGATATTTATGCTCGAGCCATAGCTGCCACACTTGACAAACTTGATGTGCAGCGTGTTGTTATTGCAGGCATTTCTATCGGTGGGGCAGTAGCTACGGCTTTTGCCGATCTCTTCCCTGAGCGTGTCGCCGGACTCGTCATCATGGATTCCAATATCAACTCTGACGCTCCGGCAGTACGCGAGAATCGCCAGCGGGCCATTGAACTATGCGAGCAAGGCAAGGCATATCAAACAATTAAAGACTGGTCGAGGACAATGGTGAGCCAGCAGGCTTCCCCAGCGTTACGGAAAGAACTCGATACAATCTTCCGCGAAGTTCCCAATTCTGCCCTTGCATGGCTGCAACGTGCCCAGTTGGCACGTCCCGACAGGCGTGCGCTTTTGAAAACTCTTGGTGTTCCGCTTCTTTTTGTGCGCGGCAAGGATGACGTGACCTGTTCGCGTGACATGCTCAGAGAATTGTGTGATTTAGCAGGGGCAGGGCGCATTGTTGAAGTGCGAGGGGCAGGGCATTTCTCTGCGCTCGAAAAGCCTGAGCCGTGTGCCCAGATTTTGCGCGATTTTTATCGGCAAATAGAGGACTAGTGGCACTCGTCATTGCGAGGAATGAACGAAGTGAATGACGAAGCAATCAACCCAACCCGTCGTTGCGAGGAGCGGACGTAGTCCGCGACGAAGCAATCTCGAGTGGTTTGTATGGCAATAATGAGACTGGAGATCGCCACGTCGCTCGTTTCACTCGCTCCTCGCGACGACGGGGTGGTTTAGTTCTTCGGTGCTAGGTCGGCGAGCAGCTTATTAGTGCTCACTTCGTCATCCTCGTTGTCGTCCTCATCGTCGTCCTCATCGTCGGATGTTTCGTCCTCTTCATCCTCGTCAACATCCTCGGGAGAATCAGCCGATTCGCTCACCTCGTCAACCTCATCAACCTCATCAACCTCGTCGTCTACCTCAACTTCATCGGCAGCTTCGTCATCGACCTCATCGGCAGACCCAGCAGATTCAGCAGACTCAACAGTTTCAGCGTCCTCGTCCTCAAAGTCCTCCGTCTCGGCAGGAGACTCAGCCGACTCAGTAGCCTGCTGCGTATTGTGCTGGTTTGGCAAGACCTCACTCAACGCCAGCCCCGCATCCGACTCTGCCAGCAAAGTGCGCATATCGGCGAGATAGGTTGTCAGCGAGGCACGCTGGGCTTCCAAAGAGGCAACATGAGCGTCAGCAGCAGAAATCTTTTGGGATGCCTCGGCAGTCGCTTCACTGCGGATACGGCGTGCTTCCTGCTTCGTCAAAGTGCGAATAGCTTCCGCCTCTTCTTTCGCCGCATTGATTCGCTCGGCAGCTTCCGTGCGTGAACTACTTTCAAGTTTATCTGCCTCAGCAGTCACCTCAGCGAGACGCTTTTCGGCAGCCTCAAGGCGAGTTTCTGCGTCCTCAATAAGAGCGGTGGTACTCACGCGAGTTTCTTCGTCCTGCTTCGCCTTATCCTCAGCAGCTTTCTTCGTGGTAGCAGCGATTTCCTGTTCAACTTGTGCGCGCAGCTCAACAATCTCTTTTTCCGCCTGCGCACGCGACTCGGCAATCTCCTGCTCTGCCTGAGCCCGCTTTTTCGCCAAATTATCATCGAGCTCTGCGTGCGCCAGAGCCAGAGCATTCTCTGCCTCATTGCGCATATTCGTTGCGTCATTTTTCGCTGCGAGCAGTGTTGCTTCGGCTTCACGCTGGGCGCTCGACGTCAAAGCTTCGGCTTCACGCTGGGCACTTGACGTGAGGGCTTCGGCTTCCGCAGTCGAGGAGGTGCGTAGTTGCTCAGCTTCAACACGCGCACGCGAAAGAGTGTCCTGTGCTTCAGTTTCGGCAGCCGATGTGAGTTCATGCGCCTTTTTCTTTGCACGGGAAAGGATGGTCTCGGCTTCAGAATTAGCGCGGTCAAGGACGTCAAAAGCCTGTTGTTCCGTCGAACGCAAAAGGCGCTCGACGCGCGCACCCAAGCCAGAATACGAAGGGCGCTCATTCTCTTGGACTTGCTTCTGTGCATCGGCAAGCTGACCAGACAAGGTGAGAATCTGGTTGTCCATAGAGGCAACTTGAGCACGCGCTTCTTCTAATTCGTTCATAAGCCCAGCGACGCGTTCGTCAACCTGTACACGGTCGTAACCGCCGCGGCGAACAGTAGCAAATAAGGGGCTGTTTGTTGACATCATGACCTCCAGATAATCGTTCCTACCAATCCTAGCTTATGGGTATGCGGGCTCATATACGATTTTGATGCCGTCTTTCCTCACTAAAAATCCTTTTCGCTACTAAAAGAATAGGGTGGGAAGTACGTGATACGGGTATATAATTGCATTTAGTTGCCGCTCTGTGGTCTTAAGGGGCTTTAAGAGGGATAATAAAAATTATTGTGTGAGGGCACGATAGAGAGGACTCGCTATGCGCACAAAAGCAGGTTTTGGTATCGCAGTTCTTGGTGTCATCGTATTTGTATCGGGAATCGTGAGTCTTATTTCCGGTTTGACGCATCCCCAAATTGAGGCGAGTGCCGTCTCGGGAGAATCTGCTTACGTTATGACCGAACCTGGGGTGCTGGATCTCGTCAACGACAAGGTTCAGGTGACGGTTCAAGCTGCAAGTGAGGATTCGACGGTCAGCCTTGGGATTGGCACGGCTGAAGATGTGCAGGCGTGGTCACAAGGACTTCCTGTTTTTGACGTTACTGGTCTGAAAGACTGGCAGCATTTTTCGGGTACTGACCGTCCGGCAGAAGTTGAGGATAGACCTGATGCGACGGGTTCTGATTTGTGGCTTCACGAAGAAAGCGGTCAAGGGTCAGTCTCTTTTGATTACAAGGTTATTGAGCCGGGCAATACCTCTCTTATTGCTCATTCCAGTGATAACGAGCCCGTCACTCTGACCTTATCGTGGAAACGTCCTCATGTTGTGATTGATACGCTTCCCATTGCTGTCATTGGCGGTTTGATGGTTGCAATCGGTGTCGTTTTGAGTCTTATCGGACTTCAAGAAGGCGAAGAGAGCGTTCGTCAATGGTTCAATTCCTGGCGTCAGCGGCGGCGGAAGAAGAAACTAAATAGTGCTCCTCTTGATCTTAGTGGTCTTGATATTTCTGTGCCCAGCCGTGACGAGCTCGTCAGCCAGGATCGTGACCAGCAGCGTCATAACACAGGTGGCGTATTAGGCGCAGGGATTATTCCCCTTATTAACGAGGATTTTCGTGAGGACACCATCGAAGTTCCTCGGCGCAGACGCTCTCGCGCAGCTAAGGATAATGGAAAGGGTAGTGACGATGAAGCGTAAATCTTTTATTCTCCTCCCTCTTGTTATAACTGTGGCGGGACTCAGTTTGAGTGGCTGCTCTGCCAGCTCCATACCTAGCCCCTCGGTTATCACGCCTGCCCCGCATCCAGCTTTGTCCGAAGAAAAATTGGCCGATATCAATAATTCGGTTTTTGAGGTGATTGCAGCGGCGGATTCGTCATTGGAGACGGAGGCGCTACCCTCGCGTCTGTCGGGTCCCGCTTTAGTTGAGCGCCGCCTTCAGTATCAGAAAAAATCCCTGCTCGGCGAGGCTACTTCCTTAACTTCGCTATCAAATAAAGTGAAGTTTTCAGCTATTTCGCAAGGTGACGTATATCCCCGTCTTGTTATTGAAGTGACAGAAGCTCCCGAAGGTGAAAATCTTCAAATGCTCAATGCACTCGTCCAGCCTACAGCTCGTCACAACTGGACTTTATGGGGTGCTATGAAGATCCTTCCCGCTTCGGTAGCACCTGTTGTTTCCACAGGTGAGACGGGAGCTGTTACTATCCAGCCAGACGATTCGGAGGGCTTAGTTGCTTCTCCTAATGCTGTTGTGGATGCGTATGTCCAGCTCAACAAGACGCGCAACGATGCGAATGGGCTCACTTTTGCTGAGGACTCCTTCCGTGCACGTCTAGCCAGAGGCCAAGATAGGAACGCGGAAACTGTAAAAGACCTGGGTGAGTCTACTTTGGATTTTGCTCGCGGAGAGCAAGGACCGTTCAGTATACGCACGGAAGATGGCGGAGCTCTTGTGATTGCAGAGCTCGATTACACCACGGCGATTCGCGTGACACGAATTGGTGGGAAAGCATCGATTCCCGAAAATCACGATATTTCCATTATGGCTACTGGTGAGGCTAATAAGAAACTCGAATTTGCTGGTTCAGCGACCGCTTATTACACAGCGGCCTTGGCGTTCTATGTCCCTCCGGCCGACGCAGAAGATACCACGATTACGCTTATTGCAGCGTCTGATGGCGCGCCTCATAAGGTCGATGTTTCTTAGAAAGGACAACGATGACGACTTCGCGTGGAGCTTTTGATCTATCCTCCCTATCGGCATCCTCTCCCACACCGGAATCTTCTCCCGCTTCCGATGCTGCTGCAGGCACAGGAGGGGCGATACCATTTCGTATCGATGTTCGTCAAGATAATGTGCAAGAGTTGGTTGCCAATTCGCGCTCTGTGCCCGTTTTGATTGTGTGTACCAGTGAGCGCTCAGAGGCTTCTGTCGAGTTATTGAAAGAGATTGAGGCGCTAGGGCGTGAGAGCGGGGGACGTTTCCAGATTGGACGTGTTGACGCTGATGCGCAGCCTGAGTTTTTGCAGGCTTTTGGGGTGCGCGGTGTGCCGGCTGTTGTGGCTGTGATTCAAGGTCAGATTGCTCCTCTTTTTGAGGGTGCGCCGCCGAAAAATGAATTGGTGATGGTCATCAATCAGGTTTTAGAAGCGGCTGCTCAAAGCAGTATGACTGGGCGTGTGAGCTTCGATGAGGCTGAGGCTGTGCTGTCTGCGCCTGCTATGCCCCCGCATCATCAGGCAGGTGTTGATGCTTTAGAAGCTGGCGATTTAGCAAAGGCGCGTGAGGAGTTCGAGGCGGCTTTAAGTGAGAATCCTGGTGATTCTTTTGCGAGCGCGTCTCTTGCTCGCGTTGCCATGTTGGAGCGTTTGGAAACTCTCGATATTTCTGCTGTTTTGGCTGGCGGGGAAGCGCTTGAGATTGGCGATGTGCCAGGGCGCATGGACTATGCGGACGCGCTGCTAGGCGCTGGTTACGTCCAAGAGTGTTTTGACTGCCTGATAGCGACAGTCAGTGCGACAAGCGGTGACGAGCGCGAACAAGTGCGCCAGCGCCTTGTCGAACTTTTTGACACTGTTGGCTCCGAGGATCCGCGTGTTCTCAATGCCCGTCGAGCCCTCGCCTCAGCCTTGTTTTAGCTCACCCCGTCGTTGTAAGTGAGCGAAGCACACGAACAGCGAACGAACAATCTCGAGTTGGAGATCGCCGCGTCGCGGTCTACGACCGCTCCTCGCGACGACGGGGAAGAGTTAGACCTGCGGGGGAGGGACGTCGCGCATTGGAAGAATGCTTGCGCCGTTGATGAGAGTCGTCAGAACAGTGCCGATGAGCACGCCTTCTTTCTCCTCGCCAACCTCTGGCATTTCTTGCTCAACTGAAGTATCAGCTAGGGTTTCTCTGCCGTCAAGAGACTCAACAGCAGGCGGCACACTCAAAAACTCATCCGCTGCATTTTGGGCAGCTTCCATAAGGGATTGCGTATCCTCGTCCAGCTCGTCACTTTTGGTGGCCTTGTTTTCGTCAACCTCATTGGTGCGCGCAGCAAAATCCTCTGCCGGGAGCCAATCGCGCGCTTGGAGGTAGACACCGTCAGCATTCGCGCTATAGTCTGGCTCCGAATCAGGCGCTTCGCTATCAGGCGCATTGACGGAGGCGGTATCTGTGTAGTCGTATTCGACGATTGTGTAATCGCCCAAGGGCTCACGGTCAGGATCCTCAAAAGGAAGAACGCCCGGCATTCCAAGCCACGGATTATCCGCAGGCTCATCTGCACCAGCGGCAGGCTCGGCGGATTGTTCGGCTGAGCCAGCACCCTCGTCAGCGGGTTTCACCGTAGCAACTGGCGGTATCGGTGCATTCGCTACGACAACATCTGCCGTCTCGACTTCCTCAGCCTCGCTTGTTTCCGGAGCGGCAGATACAACTGTAGCGACCGGCGGTATCGGTGCATTCGCTACGACAACATCCGCTGTCTCGGCTACCTCAACATCTGCCACTGTATCGACAGGTGCGTTAGGTTCATCGTCGTCAGCACCGGGGACAAGATAGAGGACGCCGAACGGCGGAAGCTGAACTTGGGCGGAATAAGGACGGTCATTCCACGGCACATCGTCAGTACGAACCGCGCCAAGATTGCCCACGCCAGAGCCGCCATATTCCAAAGCGTCCGTATTGACGACCTCATTCCAGCGGCCGGCGAACGGCAGGCCGAGGCGGTAGTCGATGCGCGGAATACCAGAGAAATTACACACGACTGCGACCACATCGCTGCCGTCACTGCTCTTACGCAGGTACGCAATCACATTGCTATCGGCATCATCGGCAACAATCCACTCGAAGCCTGCGGGCGAGAAATCCTCCTCCCACAAGGCGGGGTGCTCGCGGTACACCTCGTTCAGGCGCTTGACCAGGCTCAAGACGCCGTCATGGGCGGGGTCGTCCGTCAGCCACCAATCCAAGCCGCGCGACTCGTTCCACTCCTCAATCTGGGCAAATTCCTGACCCATAAAGAGCAACTTCTTGCCCGGGTGCGACCACTGATAGGCGAACAGCTCGCGCACACCAGCCAGCTTCTGCCACGCATCGCCCGGCATCTTCTGATACAGCGAACCCTTACCGTGGACGACCTCGTCATGCGAGAGGGGGAGCAGGAACTGCTCGGAGAAAGCATAGACGAGCGAGAAAGTAATTTCGTTGTGGTGCCACTTGCGGTTAATGGGCTTTTCTTCCATGTAGCGCAGGGTGTCATTCATCCAGCCCATATTCCACTTCAAACCGAAGCCAAGACCGTCATTATCCGTCCGGGCGGTCACGCCAGGCCATGAGGTCGATTCCTCGGCGACCATAATAATGCCGGGGTTCTGGCGGTAGGTCGTCGCGGTGACTTCCTGAATGAACGAGATAGCTTCGAGGTTTTCGCGCCCGCCATAGACATTGGGCTGCCACTGGCCATCAGAGCGCGAATAGTCGAGGTAGAGCATGGAAGCGACCGCGTCCACGCGAATGCCGTCGATATGGAACTCTTCGCACCAGTAGAGGGCGTTGGCGACGAGGAAATTGCGCACCTCGCGCCTGCCATAGTTGAAAACGTAGGTGCCCCAGTCGGGGTGCTCGGCGCGCAGGGGATTCGGGTCCTCATAGAGGGGAGTGCCGTCGAAGCGGGCGAGCGCCCACTCGTCCTTGGGGAAGTGGGCGGGCACCCAGTCCATAATCACGCCAATGCCGGCCTTGTGGAGCTCATTGATGAGATAACGCAGGTCATCCGGTGTGCCGAAGCGGGCAGTCGGGCTGTAATAGCCCGTGACCTGATAGCCCCACGAGGGAGTGAAAGGGTGCTCGGTCAGCGGCATGAACTCCACGTGGGTGAAGCCGCAATACTTGAGGTGGCCAATGAGCTGTTCGGCGGCACTGCGATAGTCAAGCCCTGGGCGCCACGAGCCCAAATGCATTTCGTAGATAGAAATCGGGGCGCAGTGATTTTCGGTGGCTGCACGCTTGGCAAGCCATTCCTCGTCACCCCATTCAAAGTGATTATCGGTGACGATTGAGGCCGTTGACGGCGGGATTTCTGAGCGGCGAGCCATCGGGTCGGCCTTGAGATGCCACGACAAATCCTCATACTGGATTTCGTACTTATAGCGCGCACCCTCGTAGGCTTCGGGAATGAAAATCTCCCAAATTCCCGACTCGCCCATAGAACGCATAGCGAAAGCAGTACCGTCCCAGCCGTTGAAATCACCGACCACGCGCACTGCCTTAGCATTCGGTGCCCAAACTGTGAATGAGGTGCCAACGACTTTGCCGAGCTCGCCGTCAAAAGAACGGACATGAGCGCCAAGCAAGTCCCACAGCCTCTCATGGCGACCCTCGCTGAACAAATAGGTGTCCATTTCGCCGACAGTCGGCAAGAAACGATACGGATGGTCAGCTGTATCTTCTATCCCGCCATAGACAGCAACGATGCGATAGTCGGGGATGTCGCTCGTCTCAAGGACGGCACGCCACACGCCGTTATGCTCATGGACGGCAGGTGTGCGCCCGTCTTTCGTCTCGATAAAGACCTCATCGGCAAGGCGGCGAATCGTGCGAACCGTAATCGCGCCATTGTAAGGATGAGGCCCGAGAACATCGTGCGGGGCGTGATACCAGCCGTTAGAGACGGCATCGAGAACGTCATGGTCAACTGGGAAAAAATCGGTAGCGCTCATAGGGCTAAGTCTAGTCGCTTTCGCGGTGCGTGTAATGCAATTTTATCTCCGTCATTGCGAGCATGGCGGAGCCATGCGTGGCAATCTATAGTCCCCACAAATGAGTCGCTTTGCAACTCAGCAATTTACGTCGGTATTGATTGCTTCGGTCGTTCGCTTCGCTCTCTCCCTCGCACAGCAACGAGCGGAAGGTCCACGAAAGCGAGCTTTCGTGAGACTGTAGCGAGGAAGCTGTGGTAAGCGCCGAAGGCGCGAACAACGACGTGGAGATTCTCGCGATGACGGTAGGTTTTAGCGGTCGAGGAGTTTGCGACCCAAGGTGTAGGCCATATAGTGGGCGCGACGCACGGGCTTTTCCCATGTACCAAGATACGTGCGGCGCTCGCCGCCAAAACTCTTCTTGAAACGAGTGAAACCCTGCCACGGGTGATCCTCTGGAGCGTCCTCGGGGGCAATGCCATAGAAATCGACATATTTTCGCCCTTCGTTTGCCGCGTCAATCATCATCTGCGTCAGCAAAACGATATTCGGATTCGCCTTACGCCACGCATAATCAGAGCCTGCATGGGCATAGTAGGCGGTATCGTCATCCAGATAAGCGAGGGCAGCAGAAACAACCGTTTCCTCGATTTCCTCGCCCTCGGGAGACGTTGTTGTGGACGCGAGATAAATCCGCCCAGCCCCTTGAGGAAGTAAAGACTTCGCTTGAGCCGTAATATATTCTGCTTCGCGCAGCTGCACATCATTACGCTCAGAAACACGAGCCATCAGCTCAGTCAAGTAGTGAATATCTGCTGGGTCCGTGCTTGTACGCACATGAATATCGCGTTTTTCTGCCTGATTATAAGCGCGACGGTTATTCCCTTTCATATTTTTCAATATGGCTTCTGCGCCGCCACTCACGTCAGCTATTAAAGTGTCCTCTGGCTGAATATGCTCAACTTTCGAATAACCACGCGCCCGCAGTATGCTCCTGGCGTGCTTTTCAGCTTCAAGGCTCACCCCAACCGGTTCAATGCGCACAAAAACATCTCCAGCTTCTTTAGCTGCCTTTTCAATCTCGCTTAGTGCTTCGCCTAAATCTGCCTCGTCAGCGAAAGACGGACCATAGGGAACATAGAGCCTGCGTGTGTGGGCAGCTCCCGTTTCTTGCAGGGCAAGTGCAGACCATTGATGCCCTGCCTGTCCGCTCAGAGAAATCGTCGAGACCCCTTGAGATTCCTGAAAAGCCCGCCAAAAAGCAGACTGAAGAAAATGCGTCATTATTTCGCTTTCGCGTAGGGAATTATCCAGAAACTATATTAAGTTACGCGGTGTTCATATGTAAATACAGTAGATGCGATGTAGATAAAACTCTCCTAGGCTTCACGGTAAGCAGAAATAGCATTAGCGCTAACGTGAGTGTGTAGACATGAGAGTAAGTCTGCCGCTTTAAGGTAGGATTTATCGCGCGTCTTAGGTAGCATACAAAAGGTATGTGTTCTTGAAAAGTAAAAGGAATGGAAAATGCAGCAGACGAAGATTCTCGGCATTATCGGTGGGGTAGGTCCCTTGGCAACGTGGGATTTAGCAAAGCAAGTCACCCACTTCACTCAAGCCGAAACCGATCAAGAACATATACGCATACTCATCGACTCCAACACTTCTATTCCTGACCGTACTCAAGCAATTTTGCATGGAGGTCCGTCACCGGTGCCTCAGATACTTGAGAGCGCCCGGCTTCTTGAAAAAGCGGGAGCCGACTTTCTCGCAATGCCCTGTAATACTGGGCATTACTATCACGCCGAAGTAGCCCAAGCAATCGATATACCTTTTCTGCACATGATTGATGAGGTGGGCAAGGAATTACAGCGTCAAGGCGCCCAACACGTTGCCGTATTAGCTACCGATGGAACACGTCAAACAGATATTTATGCTGACGTTTTAGCGCGTCACGGGGTCCAAACATTTTATCCCGATGACGAGTGGCAAAAATTTGTCGTGAGCATTATTTACGACTATGTAAAAGCTGGGAACATGGATTTTCCTGAACAGCGTATTCGTGCCCTCGTCGAGGAGTTACATTCCCAAGGGGCAGAGAAAATAGTGTTGGGATGTACAGAGCTTCCCGTCGCTTTTGACGCAATTGGTTTGCGAGAAAACATCGTTTCCGCCACCGATGTCCTCGCCAAAGCCATTGTTCTCACTGCTGGCAAGCAGATTCGTTTATAGCTCATCCTTCATGTCTTTACGTGGTACACCTCCAGGTCCCCACGTGTGATACATGCGGAAGTAACCGAGCCACATCTTTGAGATAGCTTTGAGACGGGAAAAAGACAAATCCTTCGAGAAAAAGAGAGTTTCCCTGTACTTTTTCTCTTTCAGTAGCTTCAATGCTTCATCTTTTGCAGCCCCCGCCGGAGCATATTTACGAAGAACCGCTTTGGGGACACCCAGCCACAAGCGGCGCTCAAAGCCGTACACGGTGTCGTGGCGATTGTTTTTGACAAGGTCTTCCACAATCCAGCGCGCCATATTCAGGCCGCCGGCAGTCGTGAAATCGCTTGAGCCTCCCGCGCGAGGATTGAGCTCGAAGAACTTGAACTCTTTACTTCGCTCGTCATATTTCATATCGAAATTGACATAACCGGTGTAGCCGACAGCTTGAAGAAAATGTGCAACTTTATCGTAAACTTCCTGGTCGCCCCCAGAAATTATCGCTGCATAATTACCTAAACTTGCAGGATGCCACACTTCCATAAGAGGCTGGCCGAGACTCATCATGGCTATTGAGCCATCAGAATTGACATAGGCGTTGAGTACACGCATATGTGTATCGTCGCCGGGGATAAATTCTTGTATGACTAAAGAGGCACGGTAATCAGAGGAAAAAATTTTCTTGACGGTATCGTCGAGCTCTTGGTGCGTATGAAGAATATAAGCCTTCTTCATGCCAGCAGCAATACAGGAAAGATATGCGACAGAATCGGTCGATTTTACAACAATAGGAAAGTCGAAAGACAGAGAGAGAGGTTTGTTTGCGGTGAAATCTTCATAGGAATAAAAAACTGTTGACGGGTGGGACAAATTATGGCGTAAACACAGGTCGCTAAAAGTCTTTTTATCGATGAGACTATTGATTTTTTCTTCGTCAATTGACGAGGTGAGATACCAGGTTTTTAGTGTTTCTTTGTGGCGCGCAAGCAAAGTGGCTGACGTGTCGGCACAAGGAACGAGGACCAGCGCGGTTTCGGGTCGTAGACGGGCAAAAGTTTCACCGAGAATTGAAAGAAGCCCAAGGAATCCTTCGTCCGTGGTGTAATCCTCAGCGCACAAAACATGGACAATTTTAGAATCGTGAACTGGTGGCAACTCCGCATTACCCAGTGCGATTGAGATAACCCCGTATTCTTCATAGAAGCCCCGCGCAAGACCATAAGTGTTGCGAGCGGTGGCAAGCATGACTGGTTGAAAATCTTGTTTGGGTAGCGATTCGACAAATTTTTCTGCTTCGGCAGCTGTGAGAGTCATGGGAATCCTTAACGGTGGGTAGGGAACTGGGGCAAGTGTAGCATGCTAGCAAGAGCGTTGTTGCCGACGTTTTATCCTTTTAGAAGGTGACGGAGACGATGTGGGCGCAGCTCGCGCCAGGGGTCAGCTTGACGTAGGGGCTGTCGTTCCAGACGAAAGTTTCGCCCGTCAGCTCGTCGCGTACCGTGATTTCTCCATAGGGCAGCCCGAGCGCGTGCAAGGGTGACAGGTCGAGATAGACTTGGCCTTCATGCACGCCGGCAGGGTCGAGGTTGAGGACGACGATAACCGCATCGGGTTTGCCGTCCTTCGTTTCCTCAGGTAGCGCCCACTTAGTGAACGACACGAGACGGTCAGAGCTGGTCGGGTTAATTGTCAGGTGGCGCAGGCGCTGGAGAGCCGTGTGACCCGCGCGAATCTCGTTCAGCTTGCCCAGCAAATCGGCAATACCGTTTGCGCGCGCGGCCTCGTAGTCGCGCTCCTTGTACTCGTACTTTTCGTTCTCGATAAACTCTTCCGCCCCGGGGCGCTGGACGTTTTCTGCCAGCTCGTAGCCTGAATAGATACCCCACGTCGGCGCGCCCGTCGCCGCGAGAATAGCGCGAATATGGAAGGCGTTCACCCCGCCATAGACCATGAAAGAGGTCAAAATATCGGGGGTCGTCGGGAAGAAAGCAGGGCGCACGCGCGGCGCAGAATCGTGCGCCAGCTCGTGCAGATACGCCTCAATTTCACTCTTTTCATTGCGCCACGCAAAATAGGTGTAGGACAGGTGGAAGCCGACAGCGCCGAGTGCCTGCAACATTGGTGGCTTCGTGAAAGCTTCTGCCAAGAAAATCACCTCGGGGTGCTCTTCACGCATTTGTCCTAGTAGGCGCTGCCAGAAAGCGACGGGCTTCGTGTGGGGATTATCGACGCGGAAAATCGTCACGCCGCGCTCAATCCACAGCTCCAAAACGCGCCAAATTTC
>JAFYHO010000016.1 GCA_017539125.1 Actinomycetaceae bacterium
GAAGAGTCCGTGAACCACTTCGAGCGATGGTCTTTGGTAATTCCGATTCGGAACCCGGTCGGGTTAATTTTCTGTCCCACTAGCGAGCCCTCCTCTTCGATGCAGCGACTTCATCGCTAACAACAACGGTGATATGACTGGTGCGCTTCAAAATACGATTTGCGCGACCTTGTGCACGTGGCTGGATTCGCTTCATCGTCGGGCCTTCGTCAGCATAAGCCTGCGAGATGACCAGAGCTTCTTCGTCAAAAGCTTCTCCGTTCTGCTCAGCGGCATACTGGGCGTTGGCAATTGCCGACTCGA
This sequence comes from Actinomycetaceae bacterium, assembly GCA_017539125.1. Classification (GTDB taxonomy): domain Bacteria; phylum Actinomycetota; class Actinomycetes; order Actinomycetales; family Actinomycetaceae; genus RUG11864. The sequence goes on from JAFYHO010000016.1 coordinate 304, forward strand.
CGAGTTTGAGAACGGGCTGTGCCGCTCCCTGGGGTGCGAACCGCAGCACGTCAATAGCCTCTAGGGCTCGCTGTCCGCGAATCACATCGATTACGCGGCGAGCCTTACGGGGCGTGATGCGTACAAAACGCGCCTGCGCCTTGGCTTCCATGTTTATGCCTTACTTTCTTCCGGCATCGCCTCAGCGGCGACGCGCCTTACGGTCGTCTTTGTCATGGCCTTTGAATGTGCGGGTTGGAGCGAACTCTCCGAGCTTGTGACCAACCATAGATTCGGTCACGAACACGGGGACGTGCTTGCGCCCGTCATGCACCATAAATGTGTGCCCGAGGAAATCGGGTGTAATCATTGAACGGCGCGACCATGTTTTAATAGCGTTCTTGGTTCCCTTTTCGTTCTGCTCATCTACTTTTTTCTGCAGATGCTCATCGACGAAAGGACCTTTCTTTAGACTACGCGGCATAGCTTATCCTTCCTCAGCGGTTGCCGGTCTTGCGACGGCGCACAATAAGCTTGTCGCTGGCCTTCTTGGGACGGCGTGTACGAACCTCGGGCTTACCCCAAGGAGATACTGGGTGACGGCCACCAGAGGTACGGCCCTCACCACCGCCGTGCGGGTGGTCGACGGGGTTCATCACAACGCCGCGGACGGTCGGGCGGACGCCCTTCCAGCGCTTACGGCCTGCTTTACCCCAGTTGATGTTGGACTGCTCAGCGTTTCCGACTTCGCCGATTGTTGCGCGGCAGCGCGAATCGACATTGCGGATTTCACCGGAGGGCAAACGCAGCTGGGCGTATTTGCCCTCGCGTGCAACGAGCTGGATCGATGTGCCAGCGCTGCGTGCCATCTTTGCTCCGCCGAGAGGGCGAAGTTCGACGCAGTAGACGGTTGTGCCGACAGGGATATTGCGCAGCGGCAGGTTATTGCCGGGCTTAATATCAGCCTGCGGACCACATTCGACTGTGTCGCCTTGGTTGAGCCCCTTGGGAGCCACGATGTAGCGCTTGTCGCCGTCCTCAAAGTGCAGAAGGGCGATACGGGCGGTGCGGTTGGGGTCGTACTCGATGTGTGCGACCTTGGCGTCCACGCCGTCTTTGTCCCAACGCTTGAAGTCGATAAGACGATACTGACGCTTGTGACCGCCGCCCTTGTGGCGAGTGGTGATGCGCCCGGTATTGTTACGACCGCCTGTCTTGTGCAGTGGGCGGAGCAGGGACTTCTCTGGTGTCGATCGAGTGATCTCGGAGAAGTCGGCAACGCTCGCACCGCGGCGACCTGGAGTCGTCGGCTTGTACTTACGAATTCCCATTGTTCTTTCCTTAATCTCTCAATCGTCAGGAGACGATATCGCCGTAAATGTCGATTGCGCCTTCGGACAGGGTCACGATTGCTCGCTTGACGTCCTTGCGCTTGCCCATGCCGTAGCGTGTACGGCGGGTCTTGCCCTTGCGATTCATAGTGTTGACCGATTCGACCTTGACATCGAAGATTGCTTCGACGGCCTGCTTGATTTCGGTCTTATTCGCGCGAGGGTCGACAATGAATGTGTACTTGTTTTCGTTCTCAGCCAATGCTGCCTTTTCGGTAGCTACCGGCTCGAGAATAACGTCGTGTGGATCTTTGTTCCAGAACTCGCTCACTTGTCCGCCTTTCCGTTCGCCTCAACGTATGCGTTAAGCGCAGACTCGGTGAAGATGACGTCGTCAGCGTTCATAACATCGTAGGTGTTGAGTTGGTCAACATAGAGAACGTGCGCTGTTTCGATGTTGCGCAGCGAATACAGGTTCTTGTCGAGGTCGTCCTTGGCTTCGGGGCGGTCGATGACGGCAAGAATCTTGCGGTCGTCAGCGATCTTGTTGACGAGCCCGAGAGCGGCCTTTGTCGAGGGCTTTTCTCCTTCGACGAATTCTGTGACGACGTGAATCTGCTCGGCACGTGCACGGTCGGAGAGCGCCTGACGCAGGGCAGCCTTAATCATTTTCTTAGGCGTGCGCTGTGCGTAGGAGCGCGGCTGTGGACCATGAACAGTGCCGCCACCGGTGAATTGAGGTGCGCGGATGGAGCCTTGGCGTGCGCGGCCTGTGCCCTTCTGACGGAAAGGCTTCTTGCCGCCGCCGGAAACCATACCGCGTGTCTTGGTGGCGTGCGTGCCACGGCGTGCAGCTGCGAGCTGCGCGGTGACAACCTGGTGAATGAGGGGAACATTGACCTCGAGATCAAAAAGCTCAGCGGGAAGTTCGGCGGTGCCGGTCTTCTTGCCGCTAGCGTCGAGGACATCAACCTTGAGTGACATGGTTTATGCTCCCTTCACTGCTGTACGCACGACAACCGAGCCACCCTTGTTACCGGGGATAGCGCCTGCAATAAGCAGAACGCCTTGCTCGACATCGACTGCATGGACGGTCAGGTTCATCACCGTTACGCGGTCGGAGCCCATGCGGCCAGCCATGCGAAGTCCGCGGAAAACGCGGGCAGGCGTGGCGCAGGCGCCGATTGAACCGGGCTTGCGGTGATTGCGGTGAGCACCGTGCGAGGAGGAAACACCAGCGAAGCCGTGACGCTTCATTGTGCCGGCAAAACCTTTACCTTTGGAGGTGCCGATAACGTCTACTTTTTGTCCTGCTTCGAAAACGTCTGCTGCGAGCTCTTGACCGAGTTCGTATTCAGCAGCATCAGATGTGCGGACTTCTGCCAAGCGACGGCGAGGCGTAACGCCTGCCTTGTCATAATGACCTTGCATCGGCTTGGAGACGTTCTTGGTCTTTTCTTCGCCAGAAGCGAGTTGGACGGCGCTGTAGCCGTCTTTTTCTGGCGTACGAATCTGCGTGACAACATTTGTGCCTACGCGAACCACAGTAATGGGGATAAGGCGGCCTGCCTCATCCCAGAGCTGGGTCATTCCCAGCTTTGTGCCAATCAGCGCTTTGACAGGCGCAGCGGCAACAGTTTGATTTGATTTCATTGCGTTACACCTCAGAGCTTGATTTCCACATTGACGTCGGCCGGAAGATCGAGACGACGGAGCGTATCGATTGTCTTCAGGGTTGGGTCGACGATGTCGATGAGCCGCTTATGGGTACGCATCTCGAAGTGCTCACGGCTGTCCTTGTACTTGTGGGGCGAACGGATAACGCAGAAAACGTTCTTCTCCGTCGGCAGCGGCACTGGGCCTACTACGCTCGCACCTGTACGAGTGACTTCTTCGACGAGCTTTTTCGCCGCGCTGTCGATGACCTCGTGATCATACGACTTCAGCCGGATGCGGATCTTTTGTCCCGCCATGCGTCGTCTACCTCTCTCTAACACGGTCTCTCGGTTCCTGCACACAGGTGTATCTTGCCAGTCGTGCTGCCAATCGCCCTATGTAGGTTCTTTGAAACCTTTTTCAACTGCCCGTACCTGTTGATGCGGACAAAGTTCATACCCGAATTTTCGGGCAACTCCCCTAGTATGCCTTAGCCTTTCACTCTCAAGCAAGGCACTTTTATGTGAGGTGCTACGCCACACCCAGCAAAAACGTGTCCTACCCCACCCTACCGTTGCCCACCAGCTCCATCTTTTATTCCTCGCCTTCTATTTGTTGCAAGCGGAAGATTGCCTTCTGTGCTTCAATCTCTGCACGCAGTTGCTCTTCGGTCGGCAGCATTGTTAAATACTTTGACGCGAACAACTGTTCATTGCCATGCAATACAGAATATCGCGCTATATCTTCGTCTGTTTCAGAACAGAGCACTATTCCTAGTGTCGGATTGTCCCCCTCACCACGCTTAAGCTCGTCATACATACGCACATACATATCCATTTGCCCGACATCCTGATGAGTAATCTTCGATGTTTTCAAGTCGATGAGCACGAAACATTTCAAAATGTGGTTGTAAAAGACCAAATCGATAAAATAATCTTCCTTCTCAGTACGTATATGCTGTTGCCGCGCAATAAACGCATATCCTTTGCCCATTTCAAGAAGAAATTTTTGAAGATTGTCGATAATAGCACCCTCTAACTTTGACTCATGAATACTGGCGTCCTGAACAATTCCTAAAAACTCAGCCACGACAGGGTTCTTTATAAACTCAAGCTTGTCTTTTTGGAAATCTAAAGTCAGTGTACGCATTTCATCGATAACGGGTTGCTTGACTTGTGATTGAAGAAGCCTGTAGTAATACTGCGACGAAACATTGCGCTGCAATGTCCTCACACTCCACGTTTCACGCAAAGCCTCCTGTTCGTACCACTGCCTTGCGTATTCGTCATACACACCAAGTAAGGTGCGGTAATGTGACCATGAAAGGAGCTTCCCGAATTGTTTACACGCTGTGTCAACAATCTCTGGGTACCCCTTGTAAAAACGTAGGAACCAGTACAAGTTAGTCCTATCAAAACCTTTGCCATATTCCTCCGTCAACTGTTGAGCAAGAGTATTAATGACCTCAAGACCGTACTCGGCGCGATCCTCACCCTTAAGCTCTTCCTCAGCAATACGCCGCCCTAAAAGCCAGTTACGCGCCACCATGAACACATTCACCGCAGAATGGGCAGCCCTTTGAGAAGAATCAATAATTATCTTCGCGTCAGCAAATATGTCGTCACTACTTGAGTACGCGACACCACCCTCATACTGTTCAATATCAGCCATTTTTATTACTCCCTTTCTCTAAAAGTTTTGGTCTGAGAAAAGCCTACAAAACCCCCCGGACAAATAATCGCTAGTTTTTCGGAGCCTCCCCTAATAAACAGCAGGCAAAAAGAACTCCCACGGGGAACCGTGGGAGTTCTTGAAGATTGACCTGAAAGTTCAGGTAGGAACAAAAATCTTACCTAATGGCGACGCGTGCGCCAGCGCTTTCAAGTTGGGTGCGAATTCGCTCCGCGTCCTCCCTGCTGACAGATTGCGCGACAATGCAAGGAGCGGAATCGGCAAGTTTTTTCGCCTCAACAAGGCCAAGATTGGTGACCACACGAATCTGTTTAATAACAGTGACGGGCTTGTCTCCAACAGCTTCAAGAATGACGGTGTAATCCCCAGAAGAAAAGTGTGCGGGCGAAGCAAGGTTTGCAGGTGCAACATACGACGCGGGCGATGCAGCCGTCCCCGCAGAGACAAGAACATGACCGCGCCCGACCTCGTCACGCGCTACACCTCGAAGAAAAATGCCGCAGACTTCGCCAGCAGCGGCTTCATCCACTGTCTTTCTGAACTTCTCGATACCGGTAACTGTGGACCTCGTAGTTTTGTTCGGACCAACAATCTCAACATCGTCACCAACACGCACTAGACCACGCTCGACACGGCCAGTAACAACAGTTCCGCGTCCAGTAATAGCGAAGACGTCCTCAATAGGCATAGAGAAGAATCCGACAGAATCAGGCAGGCTCCGCGGCGAATAGTCCTCGCTTGGCATGTAGGAATCCGAAAGAGTAGTCTGCCCCATCGGCACGCTATCACCAAAAGCGCTCGTGCCTGATTGAGGCGGGAACATGTCGTTGCCCGAGCGCGTTTTGCCAATCAACCACACAATCACGAAACCCACCACAAAGGCAATAAGACCAACAATCATAGTTGGGGATAACCAGTCGGGCATGACAACCTCCTTAAACATCTAGGCACACCCTACCAGAGAGAAAGGTATCTTCGTCGTTGCGAGGAGACACGTCAGTGTCGACGAAGCAATCTATAGCGGTAAACCAATCTAACGTATTTGAGGCAGTACTATTCGTTGCGTTGATAGCTAATGATTTGGTAGGAGTTCCTATCCTTGTACTTGTGCGGACGCATAACGGCAACACCAGAACCAACCACGTTGTCTAATTCAGAGCTTGCAGCGGCTTCTTCTGGAGTAAGTGAATAAGGCATATGGTTTGCTGACAGTCCATATTGTGACGAAACTCGCCATATTCTGAAAGAAGCACGGAAAGTGCCATCTGCTTGTTTCTCAAGTCGATCGACAATAGCAAGGTCATACAATGCGTTCCCGTTAGTCACTATCGGTGCATTCCACGAGAAAACGCCATTGGAATAGCTTCCAGAATCGCCAGCAAACCCTGTGAAAGTTGCTGCCTCTGTTTCAGAAAGAGTACGACCAAAATATCTGTCGAGTATCTTATTGACTTCTTGGAGAGACAAAGTATTACTGGTCTGTTTAGTGATATCAGTATTCAAAACGTGATGCGTTACCGCAAATTGAACAAGTTCATTTGTGCTGAGATTTCTCGCCTCAAAAGTAGTCATTTGCACTTCTACAAAGTTAGAGAGGAAAATATTTGCTTCGTACTGTTCATTTGCACTAAGACGTACTTCTGTTTCTTCTGGATTTGCGGGCGCGCTTGGGCTTGTAGTCTCTGGTGTTGGTGACGGAGCGCTAGATTCGTGAATAATAACGCGGTCTTTTGTCTCCTGGTCCTTCCCGTGTTTCCATGCTAAAAATCCAAAGGTGGACGATAAGGCCAATAAAAATACCAACACAGAGACCAGTGCAACCATTTTTTTCATGTGAGACTCCTTTATTGCGCAGCCGCAGGTAACGTGTACTTATTGTACGAGACGGGCATCCCCAAAAACGACTGGTCCATGATAATGTGCTGTTCCCACATCTATGAAAAGCTTTCCCGACACTTTTACATGTTGACCAACTCGCGACTCCCACGGTTCAGATGAACCACACCAGCCCGAATCATCATAAGTCATCTCAGCAATCTGAATAGTCGATAATGTTACTGATGTAGAGCCATCATTCAATGGGCCGCTCGCACTATCAGGATGGAAAGTAACAGGATTGTCAAGACGAAGCGTATAGAATCCGTAGTTATAGTTTTCGTCTCCGCACCCTTCTCTTACAACCGTTCCAGATAGCGTTGCTCCGTCGCTAATATTGACGTCTTTCACCATCTCTTTGGCTTTACGCTCATCTTCTTCTTTTTGCCATTGGGTGTAGGATTCGTTTGCTTTAGTGACAGCATCGTTACACGTGAGGGTAAGACGTTTGAGTTCAAGATACGCCTGCACGCCCTCTTGCCCGCTCGGAATATCTTTACCCTTCCACTTTCCACACGCAGTAGAAAGCTCACCGGCAGCCTTTGTGAGAGCACCAAGAGTGTTTTCGTCCTTAACCTTCCCCTTTAAGGAACCAGCCAACCCGTCCGCTTCGCCTGCTTTCTTCTCTGCTTCTTCCACAACAGACCCAAACTTGTCTTGTATTGTTGTCTCGGCAGCTTTTTCTACTTTCTCAACAGCAGGCTCTAACTTCTCACGCTCAGCCTTAATCTCACTTGTTGCTTTCTCAAGCTTCTGTGTTTCTTCTTTCGAGGCAGACTGGGCTTTCGCCAGATCAAGAGAAAACTTCTCTGCTGCCTTAGTGGCTTCTTCTCCCGCTGTCTTTAGCTCGCCACACTCACTTGCCCCGGCAAGCTCACCACACACAGGTTCAAGAACCTGGTAGCGCTCGTTCACGTCAGTCCAGGCTTTGACCTCGTTCTCGTACCCTGTCCAAGCCTTCTCATAATCCTTCTTCACCATCGACGAGTGCAAAAACCACCCGCCAACACCAGCTAACACCAACACCAACACGGCAACGATAGCCACCATTTTCTTCGACATAAGAGCCTCCTAAAAAAATCTACCCATACCCTACCAGAAAGAAACGTATCTCCGTCATCGCGAGCATCCCCTCGTCATTGCGAGGAGGCGCTTTAGCGACGACGCGGCAATCAATATTCCTTTATTGCTAGCGTTGCCAATTGCTCAAATATCCATTATTGATTGCTTCGGTCGTTTCACTCCCTCGCAATGACGGCAGGGTTGGCGGACAAAAAGAACCCCCGCAGTTTCCTGCGGGGATTCTTGAAGATTGACCTGAAAGTTCAGGCGGCGTTCGCTAGGGTCTTACTTGATGACCTTGGTGACCTTGCCGGAACCAACAGTGCGGCCACCCTCGCGGATAGCGAAGCCGAGGCCCTCTTCCATAGCGATGGGCTGAATGAGCTCAACCGTCATCTCGGTGTTGTCGCCGGGCATGACCATCTCAACGCCGTCGGGCAGTGTGATGACGCCGGTGACGTCCGTCGTACGGAAGTAGAACTGCGGACGATAGTTCGAGAAGAACGGGTTGTGACGGCCGCCCTCTTCCTTCTTGAGGACGTAAACCTGAGCTTCGAACTCGGTGTGAGGTGTGATTGTGCCGGGCTTGGCAACAACCTGACCACGCTCAACCTCGTCACGCTTGGTGCCACGGAGAAGCAGACCGCAGTTCTCGCCAGCGTCGGCGTGATCCATCTGCTTGTGGAACATCTCGATACCGGTGACGATTGTCTTTTGGGTGTCACGCAGACCGAGGATTTCGACTTCCTCGTTGATGTTGAGCATACCGCGCTCGACACGACCGGTAACAACGGTACCGCGACCAGTAATGGTGAAGACGTCCTCGATAGACATGAGGAACGGCTTATCCATGTCACGAACCGGATCCGGGAAGTAGTTGTCAACCTGATCCATGAGCTCTTCGATAGCAGCAACCCACTTGGCGTCGCCCTCGAGAGCCTTAAGAGCCGAAACCTGGACAACAGGAGCGTTGTCGCCGTCGAAGCCCTGGCTGGAGAGAAGGTCACGGACCTCCATCTCGACGAGCTCGAGGAGCTCCTCATCGTCAACCATATCGGTCTTGTTCAGGGCAACAATCAGATCGGGCACACCAACCTGACGTGCGAGCAGAACGTGCTCGTGCGTCTGAGCCATCGGGCCGTCAGTAGCAGCAACC
>JAFYHO010000017.1 GCA_017539125.1 Actinomycetaceae bacterium
CAGGAACTGAGGGAATATATCAGATACTACAACAACGACCGGATAAAGCTACGCTTAAACGGAATGAGTCCGGTACAATACCGGACTCATTACTCGGTTTTATCCTAACTTTAAACTGTCCAACTTTTTGGGTTCAGTTCACATGCGACGGGGCTTTTTTGTTTGCTAAACCGCCTCTCTAGATAGGCTTTTTGGGGTGCTGGGGCGTATAAATTGAAAGAAAAATGGTTTTTATACGCCCCTTTGTTATGTTGTGTGTAGCATTTGTGGCTATTTTGCAATTTTCGGGCGTATAAATCAAGCTCATTGTTCTGTTTTATATGCCCCTTTGGTGTTTTGATGCGAGCCTTTGAGCTGTTTCGCGTATAAAGGGGCGTATAAATAGCGTTGTTTTGCCGGTTTTATACGCCCTGAGGCTAAAAACAGGCTTCTTTTTGTTATGTTTTGCCTCGATAGGTGTTTAAGGAGGAAATATGCGATTCCGTTGGCTTGGTGTTCTTGTTTGTGCAGCGTTGCTCGTCGCCTGTGGCGATGACGATAGCGATTTCGCGACTCGTCCTTCGGACGATTCGTCATCCAGCGTGTGCGAGGACTGCGATGACGAGTCTTCGTCCAGTGTCACACCGAAGTCGAGCGATAGCGAGACAAGTGTGTCCAGTAGCAGTACTAAGTCCAGCAGCAGTTCGGTGAAGTCATCTTCCAGCGTCAAGAACGAATCCTCCTCGTCCGTCAATCTGAGTTCTTCGTCCTCTGACATAAGCGCCGTCGAAGAATCTAGTAGTAGCGAAGATTCGTCGAATTCATCTTCCAGCGATAGTGAGGAATCCAGTAGCAGCGCTGGAGAGGCAGCTTCTAGCAGTTCATCTGTTGAATTGAATTGTTCTGCGCTTTTAGAAGGAACAGACGGCTGGAGCTGGGATATTCCTAAGGAATGTCGCTTCAACCCAGACATCACCTACGGCACCATGGCCGACTCCCGTGACGGACAAACCTACAAGACCGTAAAGATTGGTGAGCAGACCTGGATGGCCGAAAACTTGAACTACGCCGACAGCACGAAGACCCCGAGCCTGTTGAAGCGCAGCTGGTGCTATAATAACAATGTTGAAAATTGTGCCGTGGCGGGACGCCTTTACACCTGGTCGGCGGCGATTGACTCGGTGAAACTGGCGACTGATGCCGATAACCCGCAGGATTGCGGCTATGGCAAGATCTGTACGCTCCCGGCAAAGGTGCAGGGCATTTGCCCTGAAGGCTGGCACTTGCCGACACGAGCAGAATGGAACACCCTGTTTGCCGAAGTGGGTGGAGGCTTGACAGCGGGCAATGTCCTCAAGTCGCAGACGGGTTGGTACAATAAAGGCAGTGGTACGGATGGCGTGGGCTTTTCCGCGCTGTCTGTCGGCTACAGGGACATCAATGGCATTTTCCGCGACGATGGCATCTACGCCAACTTTTGGAGTACCGTTGAGTTCAAAGATAACTTTGCCTACAGAATGTGCTTTTACGATGACTACGAGAGTGCGGGCCTGTACGACTTTAACAAGATCAACGGGGTTTCCGTCCGTTGCGTCAAGGACGATCCCTGACCCCTAAAAAACCATGCATTGACAATCTGTCTATAAAATAAGGGCGCTTCGGGCGCCTTTTTCGTGTTTTAGAGGGTAGATTTAGATTGTTGTTTGAAAGGAGTATGTATGGGAATGTTTAAACATCTCACCCGGTTTACGTCCGTGGCGTGTCTTGCCGCGGGCATCTTTGCGTTCGGAACAATGCCTGCTGAGGCCGCGCCGGACCCGAATTTCCACATTTACATCGCGTACGGGCAGTCCAACATGGGCGGCACCGCCAATGCTGAAAACGCCGACAAGGTCGAGAATTCGCGTTTCAAGATTTTCGCCTCGCAAAAGTGTAGCGGCAAGGGCCGTAATACCATAGGCGAGGTCTATCCGGCGGTTCCGTCGCTGTTCAACTGCGGCAACACGATTTCCATTGCGGATTGGTTCGGGCGCACCATGGCCGACAGCATGCCCGATGTGACTATCGGGATTATCCCGGTGGCCGTGGGCGGCGCCAGCATCAAGCTGTTTGACCAGGACCAGTACGCCAGTTACCTCTCTACGGCGGAGGATTGGCTCAAGAACTACGCGAAGGAATACGCGAGCGACGGCAACGTCACCAAGACGATTATCGATATCGCGAAGAAGGCGCAGCAGGTGGGCGTCATCAAGGGGTTCATCGTCCACCAGGGCGAAACGGACGGCGGTTATTCGGATTGGCCGAAAATCGTGAAGAAGACGCGCGACGATATCCTCAAGGCGCTGGACATGAGTTCCGATACGGTGCCGTTCGTGGCGGGCGAGCTCTTGCGCGAAGGCTGCTGCTATTCCGACCGCGTGTCGAAACTCCCGAAC
>JAFYHO010000126.1 GCA_017539125.1 Actinomycetaceae bacterium
ATTCTCGTCATTGCGAGGAGGACGCTCCACGTCAGACGAAGCAATCAATAGTTACAAGTTGCTCGAGTTGCGTAGCAGCAATAAAGGTCTATAGATTGCCGCGGTCGCACCTGCGGTGCTCCCTCGCATCGACGGATGTCAGCCCCAATAGGCAATATTGACTTGGTTAATCCAGTACGTCACTTGCTCGATGCCCGTGCGCAATTCTGCATTCAAAGCGGTGTAATCCTCAGGGTTCTCTGAATCCATTGCCTCCGCCTTATCAACAAGTCCTTGCAGAGAGTCGATTGCCGCCTGCGCCTGCGAGCGCATATCGTCACTGACTTTGCCCGCGGAATTATCGACGACATCTTGGCAGGCAGAGATTTCGCTGGTCGCATTTTTTGCCGACTCGAGCATTTGGGCGCGCACTCCCCCGACTTTCTGCTCTAGGGCAGCATCAAGAGCGGCACGGACCGTATCCACATTCGCGTTCAAATCGTCCTTTGCGGCGCGCGCTAATTCGGTCTGTTCAGTGACGCGCGCAGTTTCCGCCTCGTATGTGCTGCGCGAGGTGATACGTGAGAGTTTTTTGGGCTCATCAAGATTGGAGGAATCATAGACTGCCTGGAGAGTGTCGCAGGCTTCTGCATTGCCGGTGCGCTCCGCACAATTGTCCAGTAAAGGCTCTGCTTTGCCTCGCACATCTTCAACTTCTTTATAAGTCTCGTTGAAAATACCGACGGCGAGGTCATAGGCGTTACGCTGCGGATTCGCTTGATAGACCTTCCATGCGAGGAAACCGCCGCAGAGTATGAGCAGCGAAATCAGCATGACGACGACATCCGCAACACGGCTTGCCGCAGTTTTCTCGGCTTTTTCTGCCTCAGCCATAACGACCTCCATCGTTTATCTATCCTCTCCTAGATTAGTGCCAAAACTACAAAAGAGGGTGGAAATCTCCATAAACCTCGGTCCATAGCAAAGGAGCAACCCACTACCGTCATTGCGAGCGAACAACGAGGAACGAAAGCCCGAGGAAGCTTGCTTGCTCGAGGCTGTAGTGACGAAGTTGCCGTAAGTGTGCGAAGCACACGAACAGCGAAGCAATCTCGAGATTGTTTGCGACTTAGCCGCTTACGACGAAAAGAAACTACACTTCGGTCAACAATTTCTAAAACGTCAACCTTATCCACAGTTTTCGACGGGCACTACCCCGACTCTTGGCGCCTTCCTAGGCTGAAAGCATGAAAGTTACAAAAATACGTGTTCTCGCATGGCGTTTACGCTTTGTCCTTATCGCCTGCGCTATCCTCGCAATTCTCGCCCTCACGCTCGAAACACTCGGCGCGATACATCCACCAAGCCATCGCGTGCTCGTCACGAAAAATCCTGTTGAAGCGGGAACTGAGCTTCAGGCGAGCGATATAGAAATTGTCGATATGCCGAGTTCTCTCGTGCCAGAGGGTGCCCTCACGGCGCTCGAAGAAGCCGTGGGGAAACAGCTGGTTGTTGGGCTGCCGAAAGGTATGGCTGTGCCTGGCGAACTGCTTGCCACCTCGGAGTTTTTTGCCAACGCGCCGCGCGGCACACGCATTGTCTCTGTGCCTATCATCGCTGACGGGCAAAGTGCGCTAGTTAGTGTTGGCGATAGTGTTGCCCTCTATGCTCCGCCTGACGAATACTCGGCAGACGGCACGTCAACTCTCCTTGTTGACAAGGTACGAATTGTCGGGATTTCTCAGGCAGACAGCAGCGGTTTTCTCAGCTCTGAGCAAAGCACAATGACTGCTTTCATCGCAGTACCCACGAAAGACGTCCCTGCTGTCCTAGGGCAATCCTCCCACTCAGCCCTCCAAATCGTCCTCTTAGGGGAAAAATAATATGTCTGAAAGTGATAAATACCAGCTGCCACATCGTTTTAATTGTTATGAGTATGTGTCAAGAGATGTTCTCGAAGAACGCTATCTATTTATCACCCGTGTTTTTCTTGACAAAAATACAGGCCGCATGTGTGATTTCCATATACAGCTATCTGACAAATATACTCATCAACTTCTGGTATCAGCAGATTGTGAACATCAAGTAGCGCACTACCACGATGAACGACGGGGACACCGTAACTCTCCGCGTTACGATTTCGCCCCTGCCAGTACACACAGTGAGATAGAAAAAGCGTGCGGACGTGTTATGGACGAAATTTTAGAGTTTTGTCGCCGTAAAGGCATTATCCTATAGGTAGTTAAAGACAGGAGGAAAATTATGGACACTATCGATAAACGTATAAACAAAGCACGCGGATTCGCAACCTTAACCGCCGCACGCTTGCGCTATGGTTTTCCCATACAGCATGAGGACGGAGGATATCCCCTTACTATTACTATCCCCGATGAACCTCTGTCACAATGCATACGGCGCGCTAAATCCTTAGACGACGCCGTCAACCTTGTTGTCGTGACGGGAGAAAAAATAGAAACCTGCGTCCTTCGCATATCGGCTGACGCTGAAGCAGACGAGAACACAATTGTGCTCCCGCAAAACAGCTCCTACACGGTCGGGCAATACATACAGGACAGCCGAGACCTCGGCACTTTCCTCCCCGTCCACACCATGGACGGTATGACCATGATTACCGACTCCCCCTTAGACACACTCACACCCGCATAGGTTGAAGGACTTCCGATTTTCAGGAAGTCCTTCAACCAAGAGATAATATACACCATAGGTATATAGCACATTAAGTATTTGGTGTGTTATGTCTCTGTGTTTCAATTTTCTATTTTAACGAAAGGATGGTGGTCGAAATGACTACTATTTCGAAAAAATTGATGGCAGTCATGGCAACTGCTGCCCTAGCTCTTGTTGGCTTGGCGGCGTGTTCGTCGGAGTCGTCTGCTACTATTGGCGAGTATACTGTGCCAAAATCTGTAGAGTCTCTATCTAAAACAAGTGTGCCTGAGCCTATATCATTGACTGTTGGCAGGGGTGAAGAAAATGGCGATGCGGTTTCTTGTTATTCAGGAACCGATAACGAGATGAAGTGTGAGTATTCGTCGTTTGGAGAGCCTTCGGTCAATCTCTATACGGGCGAGATACCTGCCACTTCTGAGGATTTTTTTGAAATATCTGCGGAAAACATCGGAGAAGTATTTGGCACAAAAGATCTCACAGACCTTTATTTTTTTGTCACATATAAAGACAGTAATGGTGAAGGAAAATGTTTTTGGATACCGAATGATAAATTGAAAAACGAGGAGGATGAATGCAAGAGACGCGGTATTGGTTGAAGGACTTCCGATTTTCAGGAAGTCCTTCAACGCAGTCACAACCGGATCGGGTGTCTCGGCAGAATCTGCTGTCTCGACCGCGTCATTTGCCTCTGCAGCAGCAGGCGGCTCTGGAAGAAGCACAACATGACGCTCGTCGCCCACACCAGACGAATCCGAATAAATCCCGCAGGAAGCTGCCAAATCGTGGACAACCTTGCGCTCAAAAGGATTCATTGGCTTAAGGGCAAAAGCTTTCTTTGTCTCTTTGACGATATCAATGGCTTCCTGTGTCTCAAGAGCAATGTCTTGGGTTGAAGGACTTCCGATTTTCAGGAAGTCCTTCAAGTTTTATAATTTGCCGAAGTGGGGCGGGAGCTCGTCGAGGAGGCGCTGCTCGTTAGGATCGCGGGCGCGAAGGTCGCGCTGCGGCTCGCCACCGCCTGCGACACCCACAACACCAGTACCCTCAGTCAAAGCCTCGCGTAAAGCCTGAGCGTCACCGTCAATCTCTCCGCGCTCAATACGCTCCCTATCAACCCGCGACAGTCTGACAACGGGAGAATGCGTGCGAGACTTATCCGACACTAGTCATCCCCATAAACGGCACTGCTATCAGGCTCGTCAAGAACGCCTTTGCCTTGAGTGTCATTCTCGGCGCGAATATCGAGCACTTCATCGCGCAACGAAACAGCGGGCGCAGCAGACTGCGCACTCAAAGCCGAAGAAATATCGTCGCTCGACAAGCCAGAGCGTCGCACCACATTGCGCAGCACAGCATCAATCTGCGAACCACGACGGGTGACGTCCAGCTCTTCACGCAGAGCGAGGACAAGCTCATCCTCAGTGCGCCGCCTGCCATCCGACGCAATCCACGTAACCATTTCATCGAGCTCGTTATCAGCATAAGCAGCCAAAGGCAAACCTGGGGCAATATTCGGACGCGGCCCGCGCTCTTTAATCTGCGAAGCTTCCTCACGCAAAGTCTCCTGCCAGCCCTCTGCCAATTGCGAAGAAGCCGCATTCTCTCCCGCATCGTCCGTCACTGTCTCCAACAATTCAACGACAGCGCGCGCCTGACCAACAGGGTCAATAAACAGCGAGGTCGAGAATGTGCGGTACACAATCCAACCGCGCTGCTCGAGACGCTCAAGCCAATAGCGGTCACGGCGGCGCAAAGACGGCTCGTGTACATAGTCCTCATCGTCAAGAAGAACAGCCACTCTCCACGTGCCCTCTAAATTCTCGCCACCCGCGACAAGCGGGATACGGATGCCGTCATCGTAACCATAATTGACTTGCGTCTGCCAACCAGCCTGCTCAATACGCGAAGCCAAATCGGCAACCAGCGGGCTCACCCCTTCATCGTGGGCGACCGGCGCAAGCTCATCAGCAGTCTGCCCCATGCGCTCAAGCAGGCGTGCCAGCAGCTTCGGACCGGGCGCATTGACCGCATCAGGCTTAATATCGCCAGGGGCAAGCGAAGAAATCACTGTCAATTCCTCGCGCGGCGCTTGGGTCGCGTCAATCAAGCCACTCAAGCCCTCGTCCTCACTCAAAGCACCAAAGGTGTGCAAAATCCTGCCGTGAGCAGTCTTTCCTAAGCCCACCGTCAAGATAACGCAATCACGGCGAAGCCCCACACAATTGGTGATATCGACGATGACGAATGGCTCGTGGGTTTGCGTATTGAGGTGGCGTTGCAGGACGCTCGAGCCGCGAACTGTCTGACGCAGCGCCTCGCGCACGCGCTCAGCGTGATACGGCGAAATCGAGACGACCGCGAGGGACTTTTCTGGCTTGGTCAAAATATGTTCGACGACCGCGTCAACCACAGCATCGACTTCCTCTGCCGTCCCCTCGACCATGCCCGTCGTTGGAGAAGGAACACCGCGACCGTCCACAACCAGCAAACGCGAAGAGTCAGACTTTCCGACACTCGGAATCATCTCGATAATGTCCCCGTAGCCGTGCTCGCGCAAAGTCGCAGCACCCAAAGCGTCATAACGCGCACGGTGAAGCGGCAACTGGATGACGGGAAGAACATCGCTGAAAGCCGTGATAGCGGAGTTTTCGTCGGCACGCTTGCGGTCACCCACCACCGCAATCTGGCGGCCACGCATAAGCATCGAGGCAACCGAGGCGACACTGACGGTGTCCAGAGTGTCCATAATGACCAAGTCGGCCCACGGCAGCTGCGGAATAAGCTCTGCCACCAAGACGCTGGGAACAACCCATACCGGACGCGAAGCCTGAACGAGCTGAGGATACTTGGCGAAAGCCTGCGCCAACATTCCCATATCGTAATTCTTCAAATGCTCATCGAGAGCCATCGTGTCTTTGCGCTTGCGCGAAATAGTCTCACGCATATTGCGGATAACCGCGCGCAGCACGGGCCCCGACAGTGAAGCAGTATGCGCCTTATCCAGCGCGCGCACATCATCGGCAAGCTCTGACAGCTCCGCACAGCCAATACTCGACAACTCAGCCGAGTCGCCCACAAGCTGCTCAAAAACAGACGAACAATAGACGAGGTCAAGCTCGCTGTCAATCATCTCCTCACCGACACCACGCTCAGCGAAATCTTCGACAAGAGGACGCAATCCCTTCTCGGTAAACAGAGCCATAAGCTCGTTGCGCCGTGGAATTGTCGTCATCGCTTCACCGTCATCTGCCAGGCGGCGAACCGTATCGAGCATTTCCTCCATCGGCATCTGCTCTAGCTTCATATCGCTTGCCAAATCAGCGGAGAGCGCCTTGATTTCACGGACGGCTTCGGCAGCCGAAAGCTTAATCTGCGAAAGCCCCTGCGGAATCTTCACAACCCCGCCCTCTGTGGCGTAATGCCGCCAAATATCGCGCAAATTCTGGACTTTGACAAGCGCGTCATGCAGATCGGCAACATCAAGCCCCGGCTTGAGATACTCGCGCGCCTGCTTGGCAAGACGGCGACGCTCCGCATACGACATCGGCTCCTTGTTTTCCTCACGCCATTCTTTCGTGGCGGTTGCAATCACCATGTCTTGAGCCGAGCGCTCATAAATACTGGGGAGGAACACGTCGAGAGTGCCTTGAATACCGTCAAGCATAGTAATCTGCTCAAGCCACTCGTTGAAAGTCTCAGCGCGGCGCAGGTCGGTTTCGGAGGCAACACGATGGGATTGTGCCATGACGACGGGGATATTTTCTTGGGCGAGACGTTTTGCGCGGTCGAGAGCAACACGCCCTGCTTCCTCGTCTGCAATGGGCGAATTGGCCCACAGCGTGGCGCCCTCACCAGTATGGAACATGCCCAAGCGTGCCGCTTCGCGGATGTCGCCGGAGATTTCCTCGTAATTGTCGACCAGATTGCGCGTCACGTCGATGGGGAGGCGAACGCGCGAAGCTGGCGCGTTCTCACTGACAACCAGCGCAGCCATATGCTGCAAAAGGGTGTGGACGGATTCGTCCCATTCCTCATTTTTCTTGTGCAAAGCACTCACATAGCCCTCAAGACGGGCACGTTTATCGGCAAGCTTATCGCGCAGTTCTAATGTCTCCGCATCGTTCAGCTCGGCTTCACGCAGGCGCATTCTTGTGCGCACGCGGTGCGCGGCATTGTCAAAATCAGAGAGGTCAAGGATAAGGTCGCCAAGGCCCAGGCGCTCCATTTCTTCAATGAATGCCCCGCGAGAGGTCTGCTGAGTGGGAATGTAGAGCACGAAACGTCCCGTGGCAGCCGCATCGGCAGCGATAGAGACGAGAGTGGAAGTGACGCGCGAGCCCGCGGGAGCGTCAATGGCAATAGAACGTCCCGAGGCAACGGCTTCAACAGCCGAAAGCTCGACAACATCCAAATCTCCTGCTCCGCGCTCAGTTTCAGGGCTACGGTCCTCAAGATTTGCAGGTGGCAACGGTGAAGCTGCCAGAGCACGGCGTTCCTCGTCACCTGCCAGAGCCGCCATAATTCCTGAGCCCTCAATATAGGGCTTCATCGCTTCAAGGTCTGCCAGCAGGCTTGCCCGCGGCTTGGCGAATGTGCCAAGGAGCGAGGAAACCTTATAGGAGAAGTTCGGCAGGTACTGCCGCCCAAGTTCACGAATTCGCGCGATTGTCTCGTCGCCTGCCTCAGGATTGGCAGCGAGGTCTTGCAATTGCGCAATCTGCTCACTTGGCACATTGTGCAGACGCAAAGCTTCAATGACGGCAGGGTTAATTTCGCAACGCGATGTCAGGGTAATATGCGCATCGCCGTCACCAGTTGCAACAATCCGTGCCGATTGGAAAATTGCGGCTTCGCTGCGCTGAATAATCTGCTGTTCACTCTGCGCAGGAGCATCTGTCTTTTTGTCTTTGCCCTGCTCGCCAGCCGAAGAAGTCTCGCCATCATCGTCGTTGGGAGGCTCTGGCAAAGGCGGCAATTCGTCGTCCTGCGCGAGGTCGTCACCAAAATCGACGGTGTCAGTGTAGGCTTTGCCGAATTTAATCGACTCATGAACTTCTGGCGGAAGCTCTGACCACAGCAGTTCTCCCGTCGTAAGGATGACGGGGGCGTAACCGTAGGTTCCTCGCGCTTCGTCGAGTTTAGCGAAGAGTTCTTCCATGCGTTGCAGGGCTTTACGCTGAGCACGCTCTTCTCGGATGAGCGAGGTCAGACGGGTGGACATCCCTGAGAAAAGCTGGGCGCCGCCCGTGGGATGTGGGTGAGAAAGGTCGATGACCCCATATGTGCTATCTGACTGGGTGTCCTTGTCACAATTGGCTTCTAGCTCGCTGTGCCACTTCTCGTATTCTTCAGCGATAAGTTCCGCGCTGGTCTTGCCAGTTTCGTCTGTAAAGAAATGCTCCGAAGCAGCAGGGGCTTCTTCACCTGCCACATCAGGAGATTCTGAAGATACTTCGCTACCTGCCTGCACGCTCTCGGGCTTTTCCTCACCGCCGTCACCATCTCCAGCGAGACTGCGACTTTGAGCGGCAGCCAAAGAATCAGGCAGGGGCGCATTGGCGACATTGGGCGTAGCAGACTCGGGCACGCTATCGCTGCGCACCTCTGCTTCCTGCGGGCTTTCTGCCGCAGCGCTCGTGTCTTTCTCACTGTCAGCAAGAGAGACATCGGTTTTTAATGCTTTTGCACGGTTTCTGAACCTGTCAAAGATAGAACTCACAATCTCACCGTAGTATCTAGCGCGCTCATATGCTAACTGCAACGCCGTGAACCGCCGAAAGTGCGCGGCGGACAATCTCTGCTCAGAGGTGAAACTGCGTTAAACGAGGGGGTGGCGGACGATTGACTGTTCGCGTTCTGGGCCGACGCCGATGACTGAAATGCGGCAGTTGGAAATCTCTTCGAGGTACTCGATGTAGGCGCGGGCAGCTTCAGGGAGCTCCTCCCACGTGCGGCACTGCGAAATATCGCTCTGCCAGCCCTCACGGTATTCGTAGATGGGCTTGGCATGGTGGAAATCTGTCTGAGACGCGGGTACTTCTTCGACGCGCTTACCCTCGATTTCGTAGGCAACACAGACGGGAATCTTCTCCAGGTCGCCGAGCACATCGAGTTTCGTGATGACGAGGTCTGTCAAACCGTTGACGCGCGAGGCGTAGCGAGCGATAGGGGCGTCGTACCAGCCGCAGCGGCGCGGACGCCCTGTTGTGACACCGTATTCGTGCCCTGCTTCGCGCAGCCACTCCCCTTCGTCACCGAAGAGCTCGGTGGGGAATGGTCCTTCGCCCACGCGCGTAATATAGGCTTTTGCCACGCCGATGACGCGGTCGATTCGGGTCGGTCCGACGCCTGTGCCTGTGCAGGCTCCGCCGGCTGTCGGGTTGGAGGAAGTGACATAGGGGTATGTGCCGTGGTCGATGTCGAGCATGGTGGCTTGTCCGCCCTCAAAAAGGACGATTTTGCCCTCGTCGAGTGCGTTGTTGATCTCGAGGGTTACGTCGCACATCATGGGACGCACGCGCTCGGCATACGAGAGCAGCTCTGCGGTGACATCGTCAGCATCGAAAGGCTCTTCGCCATAAGAGATGAGCAGGCGATTTTTTTGCTCGAGGGCGCTGGCAACTTTTTGGTGCAGGATTGACTCGTCAAAAAGGTCTTGAATACGAATGCCGATACGCGAGATTTTATCGGCATAAGTTGGACCGATGCCGCGCCCTGTTGTGCCGATTTTGCGCTCGCCGAGTGTGCGTTCGGAGAGGGTGTCGAGAGTGCGCGTGTAGGGAGTGATGACGTGGGCGTTTGCGGAGATTTTGAGGCCAGCGGCACTGCGCCCGCGCGATTCGAGTTCTTCGATTTCTTGGAAGAGGACGGGAAGGTCAACGACAACGCCGTTGCCGATGACGGGCGTGCAGCCCTCGGAGAGAATGCCGGAGGGCAGGAGGTGGAGGGGGAACTTTTCGCCGCCCACGACAACGGTGTGCCCAGCGTTGTTGCCGCCGTTAAATTTGACGACGTAATCAGCGGATGTACCCAGCTGGTCGGTTGCTTTTCCTTTACCCTCGTCGCCCCATTGGGCACCGAGAACAACTAGTGCAGGCATTATTTCCTCATTTCTGCATCACTGGCAATGCGCGTCTACACGAAGCACGCGACCACAAGCCTAGTGCACATAGGCGTCTGCGCGCTGGAATGTCCGCGTTCCCTTGCTCTCACAGCAACAACAGGTGTGTCAAGGGCAGGTGTGTCAAGGGGACGGTTCTCTTGACACAACTCAAGCCAACCAAAACAAAAAGCGTGTCAAGAGAACCGTCCCCTTGACACACCCTTAGATGGCGTGGGGCTGGAGCTTCCAGACGTCCTCGGCGTAGTCATTGATGGTGCGATCGGACGAGAAGCGGCCGGAATTGCAGATGTTAATCCACGCCTTGCGCTGCCAATCGTCTTGGTCGCGCCAATCGAGAGCCATAGCGTCACGCATATGGCGGTAGGACTCGAAATCGCCAAGCACATAGTACACATCCGGGCTTTCCCAGCTCGAACCGTCCAACAGCGAAGCACGCAAATCATGGAAATCGCCATTGCCGCCGTCATCGAGAGTGCCGTCAATCATTGCGTCAACTACTCGCTTAAGCCCCTCAACGCTCTCATAGGCTTCGCGCGGCTGGTAGGACTGGCGAATCTCGTTCAGCTCTTCTTCTTTCGCGCCGAAAATATAGGCGTTACCTTCACCGACAGCCTCGTTAATCTCCACATTTGCACCGTCAAGAGTGCCCAAAGTAAGCGCGCCATTCATCATGAACTTCATATTTGACGTGCCCGAGGCTTCCTTGCCGGCAGTAGAAATCTGCTCGGAAATATCGGCAGCAGGAATAATGTACTCGGCGGGAGTGACATTGTAATTCTCCACGAAAAGCACTGTTAAGCGCCCCTCCATTGCGGGATCATTATTAATCAACCTGCCGACCTCGTTAATGAATTTGATAATCGCCTTAGCGCGGCGGTAGCCCGAAGCGGCCTTCGCACCAAAGATAAATACGCGCGGAGCAATATCCAGAGCCGGATTGTCTTTCAGACGGAAATACAGGTCGAGAATATAGAAGGCGTTGAGCAACTGACGCTTATACTCGTGCAAGCGCTTAATCTGCACATCGTAAATCGCGTTCGTCGGAATCTCGATGCCGTCACGCTCTCTAATCCACATGGCAAAACGCTCTTTATTGGCCTGCTTAATATCGGCAAGTGCCTGGCGGATTCCCATATCGTCAGCGCGATCGACATACTTTTCCAGCACAGACAAATCAGTAACCCACTCGTCTGAGCCGACCACACTAGTCAACAACTCGGCAAGACGCGGATTACACGTGTTCAACCAGCGGCGCTGAGTGACACCATTAGTCTTGTTATTGAACTTCTCCGGCCAAATATCGTGCCAATCATGCAGGGTATCTCGCTTGATAATCTCGGTGTGCAGCTCAGCAACACCGTTGATCGAATAGGCGGCATAGCAAGCAATCCATGCCATATGCACACGGCCGTCACGCAGCGGCGCCATATAGTCAATCTTGCTCGGGTGCCAGCCTCCCGCTTCAAGCTCCAGACGGAAACGACGGTCGATTTCCGTGACAATCTCGAGAATACGCGGGAAAAGCTGAGCAAAAATTGAGACTTCCCACGTCTCGAGCGCCTCGGCAAGCACCGTGTGATTGGTATAAGCGAATGTGCCTTGCACCTGCTCCCACGCATCGTCCCATTCCATGCCGTAGACGTCCATCAGCAGGCGCATCAGCTCAGGGACAGCCAGAACTGGGTGGGTGTCATTGAGCTGAATCGAGTTGAACTCGCTAAAGCCCTTGAGAGCTTCGCGGGCGCGCTGCGCCAACTTCTCAGACAGCTCCCCCTCAGCATTCAAAGGACGACCATCATCGTCAAAGTTCTCCAAACCAGCCTGAGTACGCAAATAAATGCGAAGCATCGACTGAAGCGAAGCCGAAACGAAGAAATACTGCTGACGGACACGCAAAACCTTGCCCTCATACGTAGTGTCATTCGGGTAGAGCACACGGCACAAATCGTTGACGCGCTCGCGTTCGACAATCGCGTCAGTGAAACGCTGCGAGTTGAAAGCTTCATAGTCGAAATCGCGGATAGGCTCGGACTTCCACAGGCGCAGCGTATTCACATTGCGCGTGCCGTAACCAGTAATCGGCATATCGTAAGGCACAGCCCGCACGTCCATATCAGCAAAATGCACATAGCGCGCCGACTCTTCGCGGCGAATGAGGAAAGGATAGCCCTCCTCCATCCACGGATCGGGATTCTCTTGCTGAGCACCGTCCTCAATCGTCTGCTTGAACAGGCCGTAACGGTAGAGAATGCCGTAGCCGGTGACGGGCAAGTTGAGAGTGGCTGTCGAGTCAAGGAAGCAGGCAGCCAGACGCCCCAAGCCACCATTGCCAAGGGCAGCATCGTGTTCCTGTTCGAGAATCTCTGTTAAATCTTGGCCATACGATATGAGCGCATCGCGTGCCTCATCGAGAAGTCCAAGATTGACGAGGTTGTTCAACAGGGCACGCCCCATGAGGAATTCGGCGGAAAAATAGGCCGCATGACGCGCATTTTTGTAGGTTTCTGTTGTGCGGTCCCAGTCATCTGCGAGCTGCTCGACCACCAGAGAGGACAACCCTGTCCAGAACTCCATCGGTATCGAAGCGCGAGTGGTGCGTCCAGATACGGAGCGTGTGAAAGCACCGAGTGACTGTGTAAATGCCTTACTCATTTTCTCTCCTGACATATCTCATAGATAGGTAGGTATTATACGTCTGGAGAAAAGGCTATCGGAATTGGCTTCTAAAAGACCGAAATGCGGGTATGAAATGTCTGACCTTTTACTATTCGTCTGCCAAACTGTCGAGGCGCGGGGGCATTCCCTCGCACTGCTCGGTATCAACGAAGCTCTCATCTGCTCCTAGTGGCGGCAAGTCTAGCTTTGTTCCCGCACTCTCGATGCGGTCGAAAACCTGCGATGTGCCTTTCAAAACGAGAGCCGTGCGAGCGAAACTGCCTGCCAGACCACGCAAACGCCGAGCGCTTTCTCCTTCGTCAAGACGCTGGTGGACAACGGCATCGAATGTGTAGGAACGTGCGCGACGAGCAACAGCATGAGCCGTTGCGTGCGATGACGCTGCCAAAACATTCTTATAACCGGCTCGCCACAGAAAAAGGGTAACGAGCATGACCGTCACAATAACAGCAAATGCCCACCACGGAAAACCAGGATCGTCAGGAACAGGTTTCATGCCCGTAACAGGCAATGTGGGCCTTGCACCGGGAGTCGCTTCGCCAGCTTTCACATTGTTGCGCGCATCGAACCAATTGACAGCTGGACGGTAAGCCAAAATAAGTACAAGTGCAGGCACGATAAAAGCCACAGCTACTGCTGCGTAACCAGGCCTCCACTTGTTGTGACGTTGCATATTCATTCCTCGCACTCCCTATCTCAAGGGTATCTTGTAGGGTTCAAAACGAAGCGAGGGAATATATGAGCCTCGTCATATTTTAGTATTTTTCGGGGGCGGCAACTGCACGGGCGCGAACAGCGGGCAGAGAAGTCAAAACGGGCTGAGATTGGACGTGCAGGGTGACGGATTCTCCGGCAATATCGCAAGACAAAAGTTCCGCTTTGTTCTCACGAACAATACTGTCGGCATAGGCGCAGGCAGACGTGCCAGTCTCACCGCGATTGATCGCTTGTGCCCCTGCAATAGCCCCTAAATCAGCTCCGGCTTGAGCGCGATGCTTAGCTTGCATGATTGCGCCGGCGCTGACGAGAGCAAAGAAAAGGACGGCGAGAGCAAAAAAGTAGCCAAGTGTCTGGACGGTACCCGCTCCTCGTTCCCTCTCCCCCGCTATGTCAACACATTGTCCTCTCATGGTGCCGCTCCTGGTTCAAAGGGCGCAACCGTCGTTGCCGATATAGCAAGGCCGAGGTTTTTGACGGGTGCTGGAGGATCGAGACTGACAGTGACGGCAATGTAATCCGCTTCTGTCGTTACTTGCATGGTGGCGCGCGAATCAGCTTTGCTAACAGCCTGGCTCACTTCCTCTGGGGAATGCCCGAGGCTCAACGAGCGCGCTGCACTGCGCGATAAATCCTGTGCGTGTATATACAAAACGCTTGCCCCGATAACGGAAAGCATGAGGATAAAAACTAGAGCTAAAGCGAGAGCACCCAGTGCCGTCTCAGCACTGACCATGCCCAGCTCACCTTCTGTCTCTTTTTTCGTCATCTGGACGGTATTTTTCTCTGTCATAATTCTCCCAAGGTCTAGGTGGGCGGAGACGAACCCCGCCCACCTGAATGGTGACGAAAAGGAATGTTTAGACGTTGAAAATGGCTTGGACGATGGAGACGATAGCGTCTTTCACCCATTCTTGTTTGAAGAGCCAAACGAGAATGCCGGCAAAGGAGGTAGCTGCGACTGTGCCAATGGCGTACTCGGCTGTCGCCATTCCTGCCTCACGAGAATCGTCAAAGACGGCGAGTGTGGGCTCGATAGTAGTATTCATATATTTCCTTATCTGTTGGGCATTGCTGGGCAATGCGAGCGAACCGCTAGAGCGGTACACGCCGTGTGGCGCGATAGCTCCAGTCTTTCGCTTTGCCCAAACAGATAAAAGAGGGAAACGAAAACTGTGGATAAGGTTGACGTTTTAGAAACTGTCGACCAAGGTATGAATACTACGCCCCAGTCCAGAGAGGGATTGAACCGCCGGGAATAGCGTTAATGAGGTCGCGGGTGTACTGCTCTTGCGGATCGGCAAAAAGCTCCTCGCAACTGCCCGTCTCCACCATTTGACCGTCACGCATGACGATAACTTCGTCCGCACTCTGGCGCACAACCGCCAAATCGTGGGTGATGAACAAGTAGGACAGGTTCAGCTCGCTCTGCAAATCGGTCAACAGCTGGAGAATCTGCGCCTGAACAAGCACGTCAAGCGCCGAAACGGCCTCGTCAAGCACCACAATTTCAGGCTTCAAAGCGAGGGCACGCGCAATCGCCACGCGCTGGCGCTGACCGCCCGAGAGCTCGCCTGGATAACGGCGCATTGCCGAGCGCGGCAAGGACACCAAATCAAGGAGCTCTGCCACGCGCTTTTCACGCTCCACCTTGTCCCCGATCTTGTGGATACGTAGCGGTTCTTCGATACAGCGATAAATCGACATCATTGGATCGAGGGAGCCATAGGGGTTTTGGAAGACTGGCTGCATTTTGCGTCGCAGGGCAAACATCGCCTGCGGGCTCAGCGTCGAGCTTGGCACGCCCTCGTAGTACACCTCGCCCGATGTAGCATCGAGCAGCCCTAACAAAATATTGGCAACGGTCGATTTACCCGAGCCAGATTCACCCACGATAGCCAATGTCGTGCCGCGGCGGATAGTGAAAGAGACATCATCGACTGCGCGAAGCTGCTGCTTATCCCCTTTGGCTCCGCGAATATCAAAGACTTTGACGAGATTCTCCGCGCGGACAACCTCATCGGGGTGCAGCTTCCCAGAATCGGCATCCCCAGCAGACTCGGTGTCTACTGCATGTGGGGTGTGCGCCGCCTCAATACCTGCACTCAAACGCTGAGAGGACAGCGAGGGAGCTGCTTTCACCAAGCGTTGCGTATAGGGGTGGCGCGGATTCTGCAAAATCTCCAACGATGGCCCTGATTCGACGATACGACCGCGGTGCATAACCACCAAATGTGAGGCGCGTTCAGCTGCCAGACCCAAATCGTGGGTAATAAACATGACGGCTGTGCCCAACTCGCTCGTCAACTCGTCCAAATGGTCAAGGATGCGCTTTTGGACGGTCACGTCAAGAGCCGAGGTTGGCTCATCGGCGATAAGCAGCTTGGGGCTGCACGCCAAGCCGATTCCGATGAGGGCGCGCTGACGCATACCGCCGGAGAATTCGTGAGGATACTGTTTCGAGCGACGCTCAGCGTCAGGCAGACCAGCATGTTCAAGCATGTCAATAGCAACCTTGTGCGCCTCACTGCCCTTCGCAATGTTATTGGCGACCAGCGCCTCGCGCACCTGATAGCCAATCGACCACACGGGATTCAAATTCGACATGGGATCTTGAGGAACAAGACCAATCTTCGAGCCGCGCAGCTCTTCGTATCCTTTGCGGTCACAATGGGTAATATCTTTGCCTTCAAAAAGAATCTGCCCACCAGTAACTTTGCCTGTCCCGGGAAGCAAGCCGATGACGGCAGCCGCAACGGTTGATTTTCCAGAGCCAGATTCGCCCACGATAGCGATGGACTGACCGGGATAGATAGAGAAACTGGCTTTGCGTACAGCGGGAACTGTGCCCGTCGAGGACTTGAATTGCACCTCTAAATCTTTGACCTCCAAAAGAGGCTTGAGTGCCGTGCCGTTCATGTCGTGCTTTTCCTCAACCGTCCGCGAGGACACTGTTTCTTGTGCCATTACTTCCTCGCTTTCGGGTCGAGAGCGTCACGAACAACATCGCCCATCATGATGAAGCCGAGCACCGTCAATGCCAAGGCGCCAGCGGGATAGAACAGAACCTGCGGGGCTTGACGCAAAACAGCGCGTGCCGACGAAATATCGCCACCCCACGAAACGATTGAGGGGGGCAAGCCGATACCGAGGAAGGACAGGGTAGCTTCGGTGACGATATACGAACCGAGGGCAACCGTCGCATACACGATAATAGGAGCCGCCGCGTTGGGCAGAATATGGCGAATCATATTTGTCCAGCCGTTTGAGCCGAGGGCGCGCGCAGCCGTCACGTATTCTTCTTGTTTGGCTTCCATGACCGCACCTCGGCAAATACGGGCAATCTGCGGCCAACCAAAGATGGAAATCACGATGACAACCGTCCAGATTGTGCGCGAATCTTTGAAGATCTGCATAACAACGATAGCTGCCAGCACAAAGGGGACGGCGAAGAAAATATCGGTGATACGCGAGAGTAGGGAGTCTGCCCAGCCGCCGCGATAGCCAGCGATTGAGCCCATAATCGTGCCGATAGCGACGGAGAGGAGCATCGTCATAATGCCCACGCTCACCGAGGCGCGAGCGCCGTAAATAGTGCGCGCGTAAATATCGCAGCCTTGACGGTCAAAACCGAAGGGGTGTCCGGGTCCAGGAGGGTCAAGGGAATGCTTCAAAGTGCAGTAACGCGGATCAACGGAAGTAAAAAGTGTGGGGAAAAGTGCCAGCAATACCGACATGAGGATAAGAAAAGATGCGATCCAAAAAATGGGACGCACTCGCAGCTGTCGCCATGCTTCGCCGAGCATTGAGGCGGGCGGACGGTCGTCTGCGACAGCATCAACAGCGCCAAGACCTGTCTCGTCGATATCGGAGAATACGTGCTCTTGCCCTGGATATACAGCGTTCTTATTCATATCTAATCCTTGGGTCGAGGGCGGCGTATAACAAGTCCACGATAAGTGAGGTGAAAATATAGACGAGCACGAGAATCGTCGTGAAGGAAACAACCGTGGCGGCCTCGCCTTGGAAAATTGCTTTGTACATTGTTCCGCCAACACCGGGGATGTTGAAGATTCCCTCGGTGACGATTGCTCCACCCATGAGCGCGCCAAGGTCGGCGCCGATAAAGGTAATGACGGGGATGAGGGAGTTTCGCAGGATATGCCGCACAACGACTTTGGGGCGGCTTAAGCCTTTTGCGGTTGCTGTGCGCACATAGTCTGCCGTGGCGTTCTCGGCTACTTCGGTGCGTGTCAGGCGCAAAATATAGGCGAAAGAGACTGCTCCGAGCACAATTGCGGGCATGAGCATTGACTTGAAGGACATATTTCTATCGACGGTGACGGGAAGCCAACCGAGTTTCACGCCTATGATGAATTGGAGTAAGAAGCCGATAACAAAGACGGGGATAGCGATAAGGAGAAGGGAAACGATAAGAACTGTCGAATCGAAGATTCCGCCACGTTTAAGACCCGCAAAAACACCGAAAACAATACCAAAGACGGATTCAAAAACAATTGCCATGAGTGCCAGTTTGAGTGTCCACGGAAAAGCGTCAGCCATGACTTCAACGACGGGACGACCTGAGAATGTTACGCCAAAATCGAAGGTGAAAATGCCTTTGAGATAGTAGAAGTATTGGACAATAAGCGGCTGGTCGAGATGGTACTCTTTTTCGATTGCTGCACGTACTGCCGGAGATAACCCCTTGTCTCCTCCAAGAGCTGCCACAGGGTCACCTGGCAAGGCATAGACCATAGCGTAGATGAGGAAGGTCGCCCCGAAGAACACGGGAATCAACTGGAGTAGCCGTCGCCCTATATACCGTGCCATAACTTTTAGCTACACGTGTTCTGCGTAGCGTCCTGTCCTTTTCGTTTGTGACTTTATCGAACAAAAAAATACTACCGTATATAGAGGTGTTTTACATAAGTTACGGGGCGACTCCATAGGAACCGCCCCGTAATCATGTTATGTCAACGGTGACTGATTTACTTCTTGACAATGTCCTGATAGACGGGAACCGTCTTCCAGTTGACAACAACGTTGTCGACATTCTCGGAATAGCCACCGAGTGCATTCTGACCCCACAGCGGGATTGCGGGCAGGTCACGCATGAGGATCTTCTGAGCCTCATCGTAGCCCTTCGTGCGCTCTGCTTCGTCTTGCTGGCTGCGTGCAGTCATCAAGACGTTCTCGAACTCGTCATTGGCATAACGAGCATCGTTAGAACCAGCGTTCTCGCGGTAAAGGGGACCCATGAAGTTGTATGCCGAGGGGTAGTCTGCCTGCCAGCCGGTACGCAGAGCCGAAGTCATCGAGCCATTAGAAGCATCCTCACGCAGTTCAGAGAACTGTGCGTAGGGCTTGGGCTCAGCCTTAATACTCAGTGTCTGGCCGACCTGGTTAACAACAGCCTCGACCCATTCCTTGTGGGCGCTTGCATCTGCGTTGTAGGCGAGCTCGAATGTAGCGTCACCCCAATCGGAGATTGCATTTGCCTGCTCCCACAATTCCTTGGCCTTCTCGGGGTTGTACTTCAAAACGTCATTACCCTCGATGGAATCGGAGTGACCGGGGATAACGGCTGCAACGAAGTCAGTCGCGGGTGTACGTGTGCCGCCGAAGAGTGTATCGCAGATTTCCTGGCGATCGAATGCCATAGAAATTGCCTGGCGACGCAGACGACCCTCGTCATTATTGCCGAAGTGCTCAAGATAGTAAGGAATCGTGAAGGACTGCCACACTGCACCATCCTGATTGACTGCGCGGTCGCCGAGGTCATCTTCAAATGTGGAGATAGCATCGGCAGGAATCGAATCGAGAACATCGAGATTACCGGCAAGCAAATCGTTGTATGCAGCCGAATCGTCGGTATACATCACGAATGTCACGCCCTCGTTCTTTGCGGGGATGTCACCGTCATACTCAGGATTGGGGACGAGCTCGATACGCTCGTTATGATCCCATGTCTTTAGCATGTACGGACCGTTAGAAACAGGCTCTGTTCCTTGCTTATCAAGGGCTTCTTTCGAATCAAGCGAACCTGTGGGCAGCGGATAGAAAGCGCTGTAGCCAAGCTGCTTGTCGAACTCGGGGTCAGCTTCGGTCAAGGAGATGTTGAACTCGGTGTCGGAAACAACTTCCAAACCAGTCAAGCCATTGTACTCGCCGACCAGATTGCCCTCGTCATCGACCTCCGGATAGCCCTCAATAACGGAGAAGAACTCTCCAGAGAGAGCACCATTCTCAGGGTTTGCACCCCAGCTCCAGGCATCGACGAAGTTCTGTGCAGTCACAGCGGAACCGTCGGAGAACTTCTTGCCTTCCTTCATCTTGACGTTCCAGGTCTTGCCACCATCTTCGGTGGTGATTGAGTCTGCAATAGCCATTACCGTGTTGCCGTCGTTATCGTAGCGCGTCAAGCCCTCAAAAATGAGTTCCAGAATCGTGCCACCGCCAACTTCGTTGACCATTGAAGGAA
Source organism: Actinomycetaceae bacterium (assembly GCA_017539125.1). Lineage (GTDB taxonomy): Bacteria > Actinomycetota > Actinomycetes > Actinomycetales > Actinomycetaceae > RUG11864. Next base: position 19,671 of record JAFYHO010000126.1, read on the forward strand.
TAAGGTTAGTCTGCGGCTCTGTGTTGTAAGCAAGAACAACACCATCACCTGCTTCGACCTTTGACGGACCCTCAGAAGAAGACGAGCAACCCGCCAGCGACAGTGCCAGTGCACCGGCACCTACCAGAGCGAAAATTTTCTTTCTCATGCTATTTTCTCCCAACGTTAATTTTTATAGCTTTGAGAAGCTTTACAGCTCGTGACCTATTTAACCCTACTTCCTGCACACATACACCCTTTTTGCCCTCGAAAATGCAAGCTCCCCACCGTCGTTGCGAGCACGCGAACGCGTGCGCGGCAACCTCGAGATTGCTTCGGTCGTTCGCTACGCTCTCTCCCTCGCAATGACGGGGGATGGGAGGAAAGACAACAAGTGACGCGGGACGACAGCAGCATTCCCGCGCCACTTGTTTATCTTAGACAAAGCCTTCCGAACTCAATCCGCTCACCTCAGATAGAGAGGAAACGAACTTTGCCTTCGCGCGCTCACGAGGAGGCGCAAGCCCTATGTAATTATTCCCCTTAGAGGAGCTGCGTCCATTGTACACCACTCTCGTCACAACGCTATAGGACGAAAGTACCAAGCAAGGACGCATCTACCACGCGAATTGCCTAAGCTATTATACCCCCAGGCTATCCCGCTTTTTCGCTCCCCACTACTGAGACCACAAAAAGCCTATAAATCCAAGAAATGTGGTTTTGTATTGGCAAGTTCGTTCTCAAAACTGACTCGCCACTGTCGCCATGGCTCTTTCGATAGGAAGTCATTTGTGAAACGTAAATCGCCTGAGACTTCCGTCACACAGAAATCGGGAATTGTCAATTCGACGACCGGCTGCAAGCGCTCGCACTCTGCCAGAATCAAACCCTCGTTCTGCCCACCAAACACGTCAAAGACCCAGCCGTCCTCGTCAATCCACAGGGAAAAACGATTTTTGATAATCATATTCGTGCTGCGCCGAAGAATCTGCCAGGCGACATCTGTGTCAAGTTCGCGCTCAAACTCGTAACGCTCAGCCGTCACCATCGGGGATTTCACTGAGATAACAGCACGCATCTCCTCCCCCGCCTGTTTCATCAGCGAATCGAGAGTACGCCGCTCGTAGGCTCCACAATAATCGACCGCCTCATCAAAAGGAGTAAAAGGTGCTTCCGTATCAGGAAAAATCAGGCGCACGCGCACAGCGTAACCGTCTTGGGCGAAAAGGTAAGCCTGCACAATCGCCTCGACGCTGCCGTGTTCACGCACATCACTCGGCAATTCACGCACAAAAAACTTGCGCTCGAATTCAAAATCGAGCTCTTCTTCGTCGAATCTTTCCTCCATACCCCAAGCCTAGCGCTATCTATCGCGCCGCGGGCAGGATTTATTTGCCCACATCATAAAATGTGTACCCACTATCGGCGCTAAAGGGGGCTATGATGGAGGCGACGAAAATACAGGAGTAGTAATGACCAGCAAAAAACCTACCGGTGTCGATGTTGTCGTCGCCGCTCAGACTCTTGGCACGACTGTGCGCCACACTCCCCTTGACCTTTCCTTGCGCCTGTCTGGCGTTCGCCAGCAGGAGGTCTTGCTCAAGCGTGAGGATCAGCAGGTCGGGCGCTCGTATAAGGTGCGCGGTGCCTACAATTTCATTTCCGCTCTCTCTCCTGAGCAGCGCGAAGCAGGCGTGGTAGCAGCTTCGGCTGGCAATCATGCCCAGGGCGTGGCTTTTGCCTGCCGCCAGCTGCGCATTCACGGCAAGATTTTCCTGCCCTCGACCACTCCACGTCAAAAACGCGACCGTATCGCCGATATTGGCGGCAAGTGGGTTGAGCAGATTATTGGCGGTTCGACTTTTGACGAGGCGGCTCAGGCTTCTCTCGCCTATGCCGAGGAGCACGGGGCAACCTATGTCCATCCATTTGATGCGCCGCTCACTATTGCTGGTCAGGGCACTGTCGTTAAGGAGATTTTCGAGCAGGCAAGCGAGCCGCCGGCAACTGTCGTGGTGCCAGTCGGCGGTGGCGGTCTGCTTGCAGGCACAGCTATTTGGCTGCGCGAGTTCCACCCCGAGGTGAAGATTATCGGTGTTGAGCCGGCTGGTGCTCCTTCGATGACAGCCGCTCTTGAGGCCGGCAAGCCCGTCACCTTGGACGAGATTGATACCTTTGCCGACGGCACTGCCGTCCAGCGCGTGGGAGACGTGACCTTCGATATTGTGCGCGAGCTTGTCGATGAGGTCATCACTGTTCCCGAGGGCGCGATTTGCACGGAAATGCTGAACCTCTATCAGGTCGAGGGCATTATTGCCGAGCCTTCCGGGGCGCTGGCGACCACTGCCGTGGCTCGTTTCCTGCCTGACCTGCCCGAAGGCCCGATTGCGTGTGTGATTTCCGGCGGCAATAATGACGTCTCGCGTTACGACGATATTGTCGAGCGTTCGAGCGTCTACGAGGGCTTGCGCCACTATTTCTTGGTGACTTTCCCGCAGGAGCCGGGCGTCTTGCGCCACTTCGTTGAAGATGTGTTGGGCGAGGGTGACGATATCGTTTTCTTCGAGTACATCAAGAAGAATAATCGCGAGACTGGCCCTGCCTTGGTGGGTTTGGAGATTGAGAAACCTGAGAATCTGCCTGGCTTGCTTGAGCGCATGGAAGCTTCGCGCCTGCACATTGAAAAGATTGAGCCAGATTCGCCCGCTTTTGCTTTCTTGCTCTAGTTTTTAGTCGATGACGGTATCCATGTGTGAGCGTATAGGAGAGGTTGCGTAATGGGATTGAAGAAAGCTCTCGCATCAGCTTATATAAAAGCGACGGGGTGGACGCTGGATATTGAGGAGTTGCCGGAAAAAGTGCTGGTAGTGGGCGCTCCGCACACCTCAAATTGGGACGCTCTCTATATGCTGGCGGCTTTTTGGACGCTTGGGCGCAAACCGCATTTCTTGGTCAAAGATTCGGTGGTGAAGATTCCCGTTTTCGGCGCTCTTGTGCGTGGCCTGGGCGGTATCGCGGTTGACCGTTCGTCGAGTAATGGGCTTGTGGGTTCTCTCGTTGAGCGCCTGAATGGTGACGGTGATTTTATTTTGGCTGTCACGCCGAAAGGGACGCGCAGCAAACGCGATTTTTGGAAGAGCGGTTTTTACCGTATCGCTTTGGAAGCCGATATACCGCTTGAGCTGGGTTTTGTTGATTCAACGACGAAAACTTTCGGCTGGTCTGCGTCTTTGCGTCTGACGGGTGACGTGAAGGCGGATATGGAGAAGATTCGCGCTTTTTATGCTGATAAGACGGGTATTAAGCCTGAGCTGACTTCGACTCCGCGCCTGCGCGCCGAGGATGACGACGCCGCCCGCGACTATCTGCTTTCTGGTTTGAACTAACCCCCACCGTCATCGCGAGCACGCGTAAGCGTGCGTGGCGATCTATAGTCCCTTTAACAGCCCGCTTCGCAACTCAGCTATTCACGTCGGTATAGATTGCTTCGCCCCTGCGGGGCTCGCAACGACGGAAGGGACTAAACCGCAGCGAAAAGCTGTTCGAGAGCTTCGCGACCACTCGTGCGCAGAGCGTCATGGTGAAGCGTCTCGTGAACAATCGGCACAAGCCCTTGGATGGACTCAGCTGTTTTCATCGACAACTCATATGGCACATACATGTCCTGCTCGTATATCCACGCAGCCACAGGGACTTCGTTGTGTGCCAACGCCGCTGGCGAATACAATTCCGGCCAGTCAGTCTTGAAAGCGAGGGTATCGGCAAGCTCAGCAAATCCCTGCAAGGAGAGGTCGTCAGTGAAATGCGCGCGGAAAATATGCTCACCCGTGAAACGGAAACCGTGACCTTCTTTGCGCAGGTCAACCTCACCCGTACCACCGGCAGCCACAGGCGGCAGAGAAAACTCGGGGAATTGGGCGCGAACACGCTCAGCTGACCAACCCGTCGAACCCGTCGAACCTTGAGCATAGATTGCTTCTTGCAAAACGGCATACAGCGGCGTACTTGCCATCGACAAGACCTCACCCACGCGCTGTAAAAATTGCGGGCGAAGCCGGCGCTGCCCTTTGAAGTTCCACACGGGATCGTCAAGCAGGAAATGCAGGGATTCCATGCCATACGAATAGCCGAGAACCAGACCAAGCTGACGGAAACGAGCCGGTGTCAGGCGCGTGCCATCAGGAAGCGTCTCTTCCACATCGGCAAGATGAGTGGCGATGTACCACGCCGTCTCTTCATCGTGGGGATAGCGGTCGAAAAACTCTCGGTTGCGTTTAGAGGTCTGCTTGTAGGTGCGCCTATAGACCTCGTCTGCGTGCAAATCGAGGGAAGGCAGGCCGCCAGTGATAAACGCCTTCGATAGGCCTTCGGGAGCCTGTGAAAGATAGTTGGTGACGCAAAAACCGCCAAATGACTGCCCGAGTGCAGCCCACGGCTTATCGCCTTGGAGGGCGCGGCGTAAGATTTCGGCGTCTGCCACGATGGAATCTTGACGGAAACAAGAGAGGTATGCTGCCTGTTCTTCGAGTGTCCCGTAGGCGGTGACGGCCTCGTAATCCAAGGGGCTGGAGTTTCCTGTGCCGCGCTGGTCGAGAAGGACGACGCGATAGTGATCGAGTGCGGTGTTGAGCCAAGAAGTGGTCGGCATGAGCCGCGAGCTTGAACTTCCAGGGCCGCCTTGGAAAAAGACGAGGCGCGGAGCGCGGTCGTTGCCGTCGCGCACATATTCGCGGGCAAAAAGACTGAGAGTTCCCTGCTTGGTGGGGAAAGCACCGAAATAGTCGATGGGCGCACGGAACCAATGTTCCATCATGATATGCCCGTCGATGCGGTGCGTCCGTGTGTCCATGTCCGTCCCTGTATCCCGCGCTATTGGCGCCATTATGCGCCTGTGCGTTTTCTCTTTCCAGATTAACTCTCTCGCACCTGCCATCCCCTGCCTTGTGTTAGGTTTCACCGCTCTTTTTCATCACATTCGCTGCACTGGCGGCGTGACGAAATCTGCACTTCAAAATGGGTATGTGGCCCATAGAGGGAGTAGTATCGGGCTATCCGCCAAGAATGTACGGCGTGCTCGGTGCGTGAGACGTAAAACGAGTGCGTCATAGGATTTTCTGAAAGGAAAAATAATGAATTTTGCGTATACGATTGCAGGCTCGGAGGCCACTGGTGGCGCGGGTTTTCAGGTTGACCTTAAGACTTTCCAGCAGCTTGGTGTCTATGGTATGGGCACTTTGACGTGCATTGTTTCTTTTGACCCGAAGAACGGGTGGGCTCACCGCTTTGTGCCGGTTGACCCGCAGGTTATCCGCGACCAGATGGAGGCGGCGCTGTCCTCACAGGATATTGACACCGTCAAGATTGGTATGCTCGGCCACCCCGATACGATTGCCGCTGTCGAGGAGGGCTTGAAGAGCCAGCCGTGGAAGAATGTCGTGCTTGACCCTGTGCTGATTTGCAAGGGACAGGAGCCCGGCGCAGCCCTCGATACTGACACGGCTTTGCGTGAGAAGATCGTTCCTTTGGCGACGGTCGTGACGCCGAATAATTTTGAGGCAAAGACGCTGGCTGGTATGGACGAGCTGGAGACGGTCGAGGATTTGGCTGAGGCTGCTGAGCGTATCGCTGAGCTTGGTCCGAAATATGTGGTCGTGAAGGGCGGTATTGATTTCCCTGGTGACGACGCTGTTGACGTTTTGTGGGACGGTGAGGGTGCGACGGTTTACCGCACGCCAAAGATTGGTCAGGAGCGCGTCTCTGGTGCTGGCTGCACGCTGGCTGCTGCGATTACCGCCGAGCTCGCTAAGGGCACGGAGATTGCCGAGGCTGTCCAGATTGCTAAGGACATGGTGACTGAGGGCATCAAGGCGCGCGTCGCTGCCCACACGCCTTTCGACACCGTCTGGCAAGGCGCCTACACCCGTTAGCCCACCGTCGTTGTTCGCGGCTACGCCACTTACAACAACTTCGTCATTCCAGTCTCGTGAAAGCAAGCTTTCACGGACCTTTCATTCCTCGTTGTGCGAGCCCTTTTTGTCGTTGCGAGGGCGCGCAAGCGCGCCCGCGGCAACCTCCAGTTCCACTATTGCCTTCTCGAGATTGCTTCGTCGCTCGCTCCGCAGGCGACGAACAACGACGGAATGTAAAATAACCCTATGACTTCACCGTATTTTGAGCAGGCGCACGAGTTTGTCCGTGAGTATCTCATGGACAAGGGCGCAGTGCCCGAAGAGATTCGCCGCTACCGCTATCATCATTGCCTGCGCGTCGCAGCTATCGGGCGTGCGGTCGCAGAGGCGGAAAATCTGGACGCTGACCGCCTTGAGCTCGCCTGTCTGCTTCACGATGTCGGCAAATTCGACTCTGCACGCCCTGTTGACCACGGGCGCACGGGCGCGCGCATCGTCCGCCCATTCCTCGCCTCTCTTGGCATGGACAGCGGCGAAATCGAGGAAATCTGCCAAGGTATCGCCATGCACACTGACGGGCTGTGGAACACCCCCGAAGCCTCGCCTGACTATACGGGTGAGCTGGAATGGGATAGCGAGCCGAGCGTTCTTGCCCGCTGTGTCGGCGATTGCGACAATGTTGACCGTTACGGCACCTACCGTATCCACGACACTATGACGTGGTGGCGTTTCCACGAGCTGACAATCCCCGAGCAAATCGAGCGTATCGACAGCTACCTCGTCAAGATTGAGCGCGAGCGCTCCTACACCTGCGCCACGCCCACCTGCCAAAGCCTCTGGGAGAGCGCACTAGACGAACACCACGATTTTTTCACCCGCCTGCGCCGCCAAATCTCCACCTGCACCCCCTACCTCCCCTATTCTTAAGGCTATGGATTTTATTTCCAACCCTGAACTATTGCTTCAAGCTCTCGGCCCCTGGGTTATCCCTGGTGTCGCTTTTATTATCTTCATCGAGTCTGGCTGCCTGTTTCCTTTCCTGCCAGGCGATTCCCTCATCTTCACCGCTGCCCTACTGCACGCCGAATTTGGTTTTAGCCCGTGGACGCTTGTCATTGTCTGCGTTATCGCTGCGTTCTTGGGCGTGCAGGTCGGCTACTGGCTTGGAGCGAAATTCGGACGGAAACTTTTTAAGGACGACGCGCGCGTTTTGAAAACTGAGTATCTTGTACGTGCCGAAGAGTTTTTTGACAAGTGGGGTGCGCTTTCGCTTGTGCTCTCGCGTTTTGTGCCGATTGTGCGCACATTCGTCCCGATTGCCGCTGGCGCTGCCCGCATGAATTACAAGCGTTTTGTCATTTTCAATACGATTGCCGCGGTTTTGTGGGTCGGGTTAATGACGATTTTGGGGCTTACGCTCGGTCGCTTCGATTTCGTACGCGAACGCATCGACGTTATTGCAGTGCTGATTATCCTCATTTCCGTCATGCCCATGGTGATTGCCTGGCTGAACAACAGGCGAAAAGCTCGCAAAGAAGCCAAAGAGGACTAGGAATACAACTGCAAATGGGCACGCATGGGCGCGGTTATCTCGACAGGCAGCCCGCTCTCGCCCTCTAGGGTGACGACACCGTCACCAGATTTCAAACGCAACTCGGCATCTGGCTGTATTCCTGCCGCCGCAAACTCACGCAACAAGTCCTCGTCAGTCTGCAAAGACTCCCCAATGCGCGCCAAACGGCACGTGCCGCCGGCGGGAGAATCTGCCAAATAGTCTGCCACGGACATCAGCCCAGCCTCACCGGCAACGTCACCAGCCGGCCCGAGCGAATTGTTCTCCGGAATCGGATTGCCGTAGGGGTCGCGGTGAGCGTCCTTGCCAATCGCCACCGCAATGCGTTCCTCAAGCTTGTCACTCATGACATGCTCCCAGCCGCAGGCCTCGTTATGGACTAACTCCCAGTCCATACCCAAAACCTCAAAAAGCAGGCACTCAGCCAAGCGGTGTTTGCGCATAACCGCCGTCGCCTGCCGACGCCCCTCATCGGTCAATTGGATAATGCGCGAAGAATCAACAAAAAGTAGCCCCTGCCTCTCCAAGCGCGCAACCGTCTCCGAAACCGTTGGCTTGGACTGCTCAAGACGCTCGACGAGGCGGGCGCGCATGGGCGGCACGCCTTCTTCTTCCAGCTCATAGATGGCTTTGAGATACATCTCGGTGGTATCTACCAGACCTGCGCTCACCGTTACCTCCTTGCGCTAACTTGACTGCCTCTAGTCTAGCCAGTGTGCCCGCCGAGCGAAAGGCAAAACATATTTTTGCGTAAGCTCTCGCACATAACTCCCAGCACAAGCCCTCCACCGCCGCAAAACAGGCAGAATAGGGGCATGGAACTTACACTACCTACTTCTCTTTTGCCCCGTGACGGCCGCTTTGGTTCGGGTCCGTCCAAGGTCCGTGACGCGCAGGTTAGCGCTCTTGCCGCTCCGACTGCCCCGCTCGGCACCTCGCACCGCAAGCCTGCGGTGAAGAATATTGTCGCCGCTATCCAGGAGGATTTGTCGCAGCTGTACCGCCTGCCCGAGGGCTACGAGGTGCTGCTTGGCAATGGTGGCGCGTCGCTGTTGTGGGACGCGATTGCTTTCTGTGTGGCGGACAAGCACACACAGACAGCTGTTTTTGGCGAGTTTTCAGGCAAGGCCGCGAAGGCTATGGCGAAGGTGCCGTGGATTGAGTCTGCTGACGTTATCGAGGCGCCGGTTGGAGAAGTGGCTGCGTGTGTGAACGCTGACGGGGTTGATACGTATTTGTATCCGCATAACGAGACCTCGACGGGTGCTTTTTCGCAGGTGAAGCGTTTTGGGGACGCTTCGGCTTTGACGCTTGTCGATGCAACGAGCTGTGCCGGTGGCGTCGATGTGGATGTTTCCCAGACGGATATGTACTATTTTTCTCCGCAGAAGTGTTTTGGCGCTGACGGTGGCTTGTGGTTTGCTCTCGTCTCCCCTGCGGCTATTGAGAGGATTGAGCGTCTTGCGGCTGACCGTTGGATTCCCGATATTCTTTCTTTGCCTTTGGCTTTGAAGAATTCGCGCAAGAATCAGACGCTGAATACGCCGTCGATTGCCAATCTTGTGATGATGGCAGAACAGACGCGCTGGATGTTGGACGAGGGTGGCTTGGAGGCTATGGAGGCTCGCACTCGTGCATCTTCTGGCGCTATCTATGAGTGGGCTGCGCAGCGCGATTTTGCTTCGCCTTTTGTGGAGCGCGAAGAGTGGCGCTCGCCTGTGGTTGCGACGATTGACTTTGACGAAAGCGTGGACACTTCCAAGATTTCGGCTTTCTTGCGCGAGAATGGCATTCTCGATATTGACCCGTATCGTTCGCTGGGGCGCAATCAGCTGCGTATCGGCGTGTTCCCTGCTGTCGAAACGAGCGATGTCGAAGCCCTGCTCGCCTGCATCGACTGGGCTATCGAGAACGGCGTCGGCGCTTAGGTTACACGTATGAATCTACAGGGCTGGGCCGATAAGCGCCGCGCAATGCGCGCGGAAAACGAGGAAGCTTTCCACTCGCATAACATCTCTCTGGATTTGCCAACAATCCAAGCCGAGTGGAACACCCCCGTCACCGAGACGAGCCTGCTTTCGCGCGCCAGCGTCATTATGCGTGTTGGACTGCTCGATCTTGAGAGTGGGACGGGCGCTTTCCACGTCGAACTTATAATGCAACGCGTTGGGAAACTGCTGGGCGTGCGTGTGCGCCCCAATGTCATGCTCACGTCTTTGGAAGCCACCCTCGCCGATAACGACCAACGCATGACAGAGATTGTCGATGTGCCAAGCGCCAGTGTTTCCACCCGCCGAATCTGGCATATGGAATACTTCTGCGACTGGTTCTATGAGGCTTTCGGCAAGGAACACCCCTACAATGTCGCGGCCGCGCCGCTCATGCGCACAAGTATCCCAGATTTGCCAGAGGGAGCAGTACCAACCCTCGGTCAGGTACACGCCATGCTTGACGCGGTCGAATATGCGAAGAAACCGTATATCCACATTCAGCATGGCGCGGCTGCCGCTATGGCCTGTGCGTCCTTTACCTTCCTGCTCGGCGGAGGCCCTTACGATATGGTCGCCGCACTTTTCGGCGCTTTCGCCTCGCAAACTGTGCGTACCTACATGATCAGCCGCCACTATACTCAATATGTCACGACAGCTCTTATCGTGCTTGTGGCAGGTTTCGTCGCTATCGGCACGCTGCGCCTCATCTCTTTCATTGACCCCTCTGCCCTCTCGCACGACACCGCCTATATCGGCGCGATGCTCTTTATCCTGCCAACCCTGCCCTTCCTGACGGGCGGTATGGATGTGGCGAAGCTGGATTACCAGTCTGCCGTCCAACGCTGGACGCATTCTCTCGTGGTAATGACGGTTGCGACAATGGCTGCGTGGGGTGTTGCCGCGACGGTCGATTTGAATCCCGAGGCTTTCCCGCAATCGACTTTGCCACTTGGCCTGCTTATTATCTTGCGTGTTATCGCCAGTTTCACGGGTGTGTATTTCTATTCCCTGCTGTGGAACGCTCCGTGGCGTATGGCTTTTGTGGCTGGTTGCGTGGGCGCTATTGCCAATACTGTGCGTCTCGAGTTGATTGACTTGGCGGGACTAGAACCTGTCGTTGCAGCTTTTATCGCGGCGACGTTGGTGGGCCTGTTGGCGAGCGCATGGAAGAAGTACGCCGAGAGAACGACCGCGCACTCTTTCAATTTTCCGCATCACGCCATGACCTTCACCGCCGTAGCGATTATGGTGCCTGGTTTCTATATGTATCAGGCAATGTACAACCTTGGCTCGATGCAGATTGATAATGCGCTTGATTGGATTTTCCGCGCATCAATGGTTGTTATCGCCTTACCTGCCGGCTTGGCTTTCTCACGCTTCATCAGCAGCCGCAGCTGGCGCTACGAAGTGTAACACTTCCCGTCATTGTTCGCGGCTACGCCGCTTACAACAACTTCGTCATTCTAGTCTCGTGAAAGCGAGCTTTCACGGACCTTTCATTCCTCGTTGTGCGAGGGAGCGCGGCAATCTATAGTCCCTTTAATTGCCAGCTTTGCAAAGCAAGCAATCAGGTTGGTATAGATCGCCACGTCGGCGCAGAGCGCCTCCTCGCGATGACGGGTTGGTGTACGACGGGTTGGATTTACGCAGCCTGGTCGTATGCTTCGCGGTCCACAATCGACTGCTTGCCAACTGTAGAGCGCAAAACGAACAGTGTTCCAATCGTCAAAACGATACCGATTGGCAGGACAACCAGCCAGTTCTGGATGAAGCCAGCCAAGATGAAGGTGACGAAGGAAATGGCTGCAACTGTCAAAGCGTACGGCAGCTGCGTGCGCACGTGCTCGACGTGATCAACGTTTGCGCCTGCCGATGCCATAATCGTCGTATCGGAAATCGGCGAAATATGGTCGCCGCAAACAGCGCCAGCCAAAACGGCGGAAATACCAATCGTGAGCAGTGTTGGGTCTGCCGAGAAGATTGGCAGAACAATCGGGATGAGAATACCGAATGTTCCCCAGCTCGTGCCGGTCGCAAAGGCCAAACCAAGCGCAACAAGGAAAATGATTGCCGGCAGCATCTTGAAGAGCCCGGCTGCCGCGCCTTCCATAAGCCCGGCGACGAAAACGTCCGCGCCAAGAGCCGATGTGGAGAGCTTGAGGGTCAGAGCGAAGGTCAAGATGAGCAGAGCGGGAACCATTGCGCGGAAGCCTGCCACGAATGCGTCCGCAGCCTCTTTGAATGTGAGAACGCGGCGTACAAGCAGGTAAATGAAGGTAATAACAAGCGCAATAATCGAACCCCACGGCAGGGCGACCGATGCATCAGTGTCGCCGAAGGAGCCTGTGAAGGAGTGGTAGCCGTCAGCTTCGCTATCCCAGAAACCACCCACATACATCATGGCGAGCACGGAGAATACGATAAGCAGGACGATAGGAATGATCATATCCCACAAAGAAGCGCCCTCTGTCTCGCCAACTTCTTCATTGCCCAGCGAGCCTGTGCGCTCACCGCGGTAGGCTTCGAGTTCGGACTTCGCCATGGGGCCGTAGTCGAAGCCGAGAATGACGAGGCCGACGACAAAGACGATAGTCAGCAGGGAGTAGAAGTTGTAGGGAATTGCTTGGATAAAGAGTTGAATGCCCGTCACACCACTGTCGAGGTCGGAAGCAGTCGAGGAAACAGCGGCAGCCCACGAGGAAATCGGTGCGATCATGCAGATTGGTGCTGCGGTAGCGTCGATAATATAGGAGAGTTTCGCACGTGAAACGCGCTGGCTGTCCGAGACAGGACGCATCACCGCGCCGACGGTGAGGCAGTTGAAATAGTCGTCAATGAAGATGAGCACGCCAAGAAGGAAGGTGGCGAGCATTGCGCCTAGACGGGTCTTGACGTGTGCGGCAGCCCAGCGTCCGAAAGCGGCGGAGCTTCCGGCAGAGTTGATGAGCGCCACCATAATGCCCAAAATGACAAGGAATACGAAAATACCAGCATTCCATGGGTCTGAAATAGCGTGAATGAAACCGACCGTTTTGGCGTCGTCACCTTCGCCGATTTCATTGACGATAATATTGTTGAGCGTTTCAACGGGGTTGAAGTTTGCGATAAGCAGGGCTCCAACGACAACTCCCACAAAAAGGGAGCTGTAGACTTCTTTGGTGATAAGCGCCAAAACGATTGCCACAACTGGTGGCAGCAGCGCCCACGCTGTTCCGAAGAACTCCATATTCTTCTCCTTAAAAAGACAAGCCATGATCTTCATGGCCTGCGAGAGAGAAAATATGCTGACCATGATAGCGCTCCGCGAACGCGACAGTACGTCAGATATTCTCTAACGTCCCAGACTGACACAGACGGAAACCTGTATCAATCTTCGGCAAACTTCCCTTTCACCCTCAGTTTTTCCGAACTATTAGAGAGGGGTAATCATGAAATTTGCGCCTCTACCATGACAATTGGTTGTAACAGAAAGCATTCTAATGCTCCGACGTCTACCTTTCAGCGAAATCGCACGCTTTTTCTGCTCATCACATGGACGCACGTGTGAGCAGGTACACCGCTCTCCTGTCTTGAAGCCTACGCCTGCTCTGGCTAAACTGTATCAAGTCATCGCGGGGTGGAGCAGTTCGGTAGCTCGCCGGGCTCATAACCCGGAGGTCGCAGGTTCGAATCCTGTCCCCGCCACGAAAAAGACCGCCTGAGCTGGCAAAATGCCAACTCGGGCGGTTTCCTTTTTCTCCAGAATGGACACAAAGATGGACACAAAGAGACTTGCGTTCAGGGGGCACCTTTGGGGTTGTAGAGGGTTATAGGAAATTGCCGAGTTTGATTACTTTCTCGGCAGTGCCCCAGAGGGGAACATAAACGTATTTGCCAGATACTAATTCACCCACACAATACCCTGACCACCTTGCGGTGGTCAGGGTATTTCTTTTTAGCGATGATTGTTGTAATCCCCCTGTAGAGATAGCCTACGGTTTCAGTAGGGCAAGTGGTATTACGCCTATGCCGTCTTGGCGGCGATAAGCGCGTGGGCCTGTGTTAATGACGATTGCATCGACTAGCTGGTCTCCGAGTTGTTCTTTGAGCCATCGGAGGTGGCGGACGTCCGAATCGTCAACGGTAGCGGCTAGTTTTACTTCCATAGCAACAACTGCCCCGTCGCCTCCTTCAACAATAATGTCCACTTCATGTCGTCCTTCTTGGAGACGTAAATGACTTACTCTCGCATCGTTGGCTTGAGCGTAAACACGAACCGATTGGACAGCGAGCGATTCAAAAAGGTTTCCAAGCCACACGGATTCGCCAGTACTGCCCACTATCGTGCCCTGCCCACGCATAAGGCTTTCTACACTTGCTCCTGCCAGACGCACGGCAAGTGCAGGGTCAACAAGATGATGCTTCGGTGTTAGCGTGAGACGTTTAAGAGGAGTGAACGCTGGAGTCCATGCTGGGACAGGGTCAAGCATGAAGATACGTTGTAGATAGCTCCGGTAAGCCTCAGTAGTGGATTTTGATGGCTTGTCAGGAATACCAGCGGTTGCAGCATCCAGAATTGTTGAATAGTTGGCTTGGGTCGCTGTTGCAGCACCATAGGCAGCAAGCCAGCTACGAAGCACATCACGCCGATAAACCACGCTACCATCGACTTCAATTTGACGGTCGAGAGCGTAGTCAAGATAGCTATCAAGTTGTAATAGCCGTGCTCTAGGGCTTCGGTTACGAATACCAGGGAAACCAGAACGGACAATCTCTTCACAATAATCCCGCAAAACTAACTCTGACGAGCCACCAATTTCACCTTCACCGCGCAGCAGAGAGCCAAGAGAGATAGAAGGTGTTTGAAGGTCGCGTTCTGCCATAGAAAGTGGGCGCATCGTGAACGTTGTTATTCTCCCTGCCCCCGAATGGGTCCGAGCTCCTGGCAGAGGTGTTGCCGAACCAGTCAGTAGGAAGCGGCCTCCGCGGTTATCGGCATCCACGCTTCGCCTTACGTAATCCCACACCTTTGGCGCAAGCTGCCACTCGTCAATCAGTAATGGTTTTTCTGCATCTTCAATCTCACTGAAGTCTCCATGAAGAATTGCCACCGCTTCATCACCATCTAAACGAATAGCGCTCTTTGAATGGCGAAGCGCTGTTTCAGTTTTACCTACGCCTTTTGCTCCCTCAATAGCAATGGCCGGCAATTCAGGAAGTAATTCTTCAAGGAAAGAATCTATCACTCTTGTTTTATATTCCATATTTTACATTATAGCTGGTATTTCATTTATTGCAGTCGTTTCCCACACTATTTTGCAGTCGTTTCCCACACTATTTTGCAGTCGTTTCCCACACTATTTTGCAGTCGTTTCCCACACTATTTTGCAGTCGTTTCCCACATTCAATCTGCCATACCCCAGTAGGTTCAAATCCTGCCCCCGCCACGAAGAGCCGCCTGAACAGGTAAAACACTTGTTCAGGCGGTTTCACATTTCACCAAAAGTTGGGTTACACAAAGAAGGTTAGCGGAAAAAACGTGTTGATAAAATCGGTGTTTTTTGTTGGTATGACGGGGGAAAGTAGGTCTGAAACTTTTTTAGGAAAAGTTTGAGGGCGGAAAATTTGCATTGATAAAATCGGGGTTAATGGACAAATGGATCTATTGAGTGAAATGCTAAATGAAAGGTGATAGAATTATGTTAAACATAATTAAGGAGGCTTTGTGGAAGAAGAACTCATCATCATGCCTCATGCATACAAGCACGGCTTAACGGAAGATGAAATCCGTTTTGCGTGGAGGCATGCTTTATATAGGTTTACTCGTTTAGATGATTCTCGTGGAGATGTAGTTGTCGTTATCGGTCCTACCGATGAGCTTGGCCTACTTACTCATCAGATGACCTACTGTGCGGGAATTGTCGGTAGACATCACGACGAAGAGACCATTTTCGTTTTCCACGCGAAAAGACCTCCTGTAGATACTCTCATAGAAGAACTCAGGCAATGGAGAGGAGAGATGTAATGAAAGTGCGTAATGCGACGCCGCAAGAACTCATCGATGAAGGTCTTTTGACTGTCGAAGAAGCTGAACAGATTGAACAGTATGCTCAATACATTGATGAGCATAATGCTCTTCCGCCAGCCGAGAAAGTAGTCATCCGCGAAGTTGGACGCCCTAAGTCTTTTAGCGAAGATTTAGAGTTTGTGGGGGTGCGCATTCCTCACACGCAACGCGCCTTCATTGATGCGTATGCGCGAGCAAGTGGACACTCCCGTTCAGATGTGTTGCGCGAAGCGATTGAACTGTTACGCGCCACGCGAAAAGACCTTATTGACGCTTGACGCGAGCCGCGTAAACAATAAACAAAAGATAAATGAAGAAGTCCCAGCCATATGGCTGGGACTTCTTTTACGTTTATGTGTGGCGATGGTTTAATACCAGCCTGTGCTGTGGGAATGCCCAAGCGCGCCGCAGGGAGTGCCGTAGCGCCCAGAAATATATCCGAGGCCCCACTCAATCTGCGTGGCAGGATTAGTTGCCCAGTCAGCACCAGCCGATGCCATCTTCGATCCCGGCAAAGCCTGCGGAATGCCATAGGCACCCGAAACAGGATTACCGGCAGTCGTACGCCATCCAGACTCACGGTTCCACAAACTCACAAGGCAAGAGAACTGGTCCTCGCCCCAACCGCGAGAAACCACCTTATCGTGGGCAATCTGCTGAGCAGTACCAGCGGGAACCACAGCTCCAGAAGCAGCAGCAGCACTAGCGGCAGCAGCCACATTCTCTGCTGTGCCAACCTTGATAACCTTGTCCACCTTGGGATTAAGCTGAACACTCAAAGCCAATTCGCGTCCAACCTCAACGCCATCCTCGTAGATAACGTCGTAAGTATTACGAACAAGACCATTCGAGCCCTCACGAGCAACCCTTTCTTTACCCTTTTCAAGAGTTGCATCATTCTCTTTAACAGTCTCGAAAGGCTGTTCTTCCTCGACCGTCACATTGCGCACCTCAACGCGCACAATCGTGATATCCGAACCGTCAACGACTTCGGAGGACATCGGAACGGAAACGCGGTCATTCTCGCCAACAATAATATTGGCGTCTTTCAAAGCATCGGCAACCGTGCGAGTGCGAGTAGTAATAGTTTGCGTTTCGCCGTCCACAGTGACGGTGAAAGAAACAGTCTCAAAATACAACTCTGTATCGACATCGGGAGTGCGAGAAAGAGAAGCTAATTCCTTGCTCGTATCGGCTGGCGTATTGTCAGTCGACCATGTGCCTACGGCGACGATGCCAGAGGCAGCAGCAGCAAGAGCGGTAATAGCTGCGCGTGTTTGACGCTTAGGGCTAAGCGTACGCACCGGTGTCGAGGTAGTTTGAGCTCCACGATAGAGAGCGGATTCTGGAACAACCTCAAGCATTCCTGCTTCTGAAGGCGTATCCGCAACCGGAGTATGTGCGAGGGGAACTGGATTGGCCTCGGCAGTTTGAGCGACGCGCTCAGCGCGACGAGCTGCGAGACGGCTTCCCGCTACGGGAGCCGCAATTGCTTCAGCGAAACGAAGTTCAAATAATTCACGAGTTTCAGTATTAGTTCCACTATGGCGACCCAAGAGTTTTCCTCCTGTTTCACGCTAACGTTCTTTCCACGCTAGCTAGGGTTCATATGCGATTGTAATCAAATCGTTATCAAGTTTCTACCTCAGTTGCAAAACCCACAAGAACTATGTGGTATCGCACTCAAAAAGACGTCAGAAACCGTTATATTTCGTACACTTCGCGGGTATTTGTGTCGAGGCGTTCACACCATTGAGCTTCGTCCAGACCACGCAACTCGGCCCCGAAACGAGCCACATAGGCGGCAGCATAGGGGGCATTGGGGTGGCCGCGCCACGGCATGGGGGTCAAATAGGGCGCGTCTGTCTCGAGCAAAACAAGCTCGTCGGGGAACGCGCAGAAAGCTTCGCGTAGCTCATCATTGGTTTTATAGGTGAGTGTGCCGCCGAACGAACCGTACCAGCCGTTGTCAACACACACCTCCGCCAAGGCCACGTCCCCAGAGAAGCAGTGGAAAACCGTTCGCTCAGGCGCACCCTCGGCAAGCAGCACTTCTACACAATCGGCGTGGGCTTCGCGGTCGTGAATTTGCAAGGGCAAGTCCAGCTCTTTGGCAAGGGCAATATGGAGGCGGAAAGCCTCTTTTTGTGCCTCTTTGCCTGCTTCGGCTGTGCGGAAATAGTCCAGGCCTGTCTCCCCTATTGCCACCATGCCGGGCTCGCGCGCCAAATCGGCGACCAGCTGAACCGCTTCCTCAAGGCTGTACTCGCGATGCCACGGGTCTGTGCCATGCTCCAGGCCGTCAGGGCCTTTCTCGGTGATACCACAATGGAGGGGCGCCTCATTGGGGTGAATTGCGATTGCCGTGTAGATACGCCCCGGATAGCGCGAGGCAAGCTCGACTGATTCTGCCAAATCGGGCACTTCGCAGCCGCAAGTGATTGCCGCGCGGATACCGGCGGCGTCCATG
>JAFYHO010000127.1 GCA_017539125.1 Actinomycetaceae bacterium
ATCCAAGGGGATCTTGCCGCTTTTGACCTTTTCGGCGCAATCGCCGCAAACCACAAAGCCGGATGAAACGGAAGCGTTGCAGCACATACATTTTGCCATAATGCGATTCTCCTTCTCTTGTTACTTGCAGGGGCTCCGCCGATATTCCCCTTGCCATGCTCGGCCTTACCACCGGCGATGACGCGCTCCAAACAGCCCAGAGGGTGCGAGCCGTCGCCATACCTCAACTGGAAAAGATTGAGGGGGTCGCTTCGGTGATGCTGGTCGGCGCTCCCGAACAGCAGGTCACTATCGACATCGACCAAGCCAAAGCCGCGCAAGCGAACCTCGCCGATGACGCCCTTGCCGAGGCACTGGACAATAACGGGCTTGCCGTCCCCGTCGGCACCGTCGCCTCGGACGGCCACACCCTCGATGTGACCGTCGGCGAAAAACTCGACTCTATAGATGATTTGCGCGCCCTGCCCCTCGAGACAAAAGACGGCGGCAAACCCGTCACCCTTGGTGATATCGCCACCGTCGAGCTGACCGCCAAAGACGTATCCATGTCGGCGCGCGTCAACGGCAAAGACGCTGTCGCGCTCATCGTTACCCCCACGTCCTCGGCGAATATCGTCGCCACCTCGCAGAAAGTGCGCGACGCGCTCGACGATATACAGCCCATGATTGGCGAGGACGCCGAGTTCTCCGTTATCTTCGACCAGGCTCCCTACATCACTCTCTCGATTGAATCGCTGACGAAAGAGGGCGCGATTGGTCTGCTCATGGCGGTCGTGGTGATTCTGCTCTTCCTGCTGTCGGTGCGTTCCACGCTCGTGACCGCGATTTCTATTCCGCTGTCGCTCCTGCTCGCATTCATCGGCATGAAAGTTTCGGGCTACACGCTCAATGTGCTGACGATGAGCGCGCTGACGATCACCATCGGGCGCGTGGTCGATGATTCGATTGTGGTGATTGAGAATATCAAGCGCCATGTCGAGTACGGCGGGCCGAAGCGCCGCGCGATTATTACGGCGGTGCGCGAGGTCGCCTCGGCGGTTACGGCTTCGACGATTGTGACCCTGCTGGTCTATGTGCCAGTCGCTTTCGTTTCGGGCATGGTCGGGCAGCTCTTTAAGCCTTTCGCGTTGACGGTGGTGCTGGCGATGGTCGCGTCCTTGCTGGTGTCGCTGACGATTGTGCCCGTGTTGGCGTATTGGTTTGTTAAGCCGTCAAAGAAAGCGGCGGAGCAGGCTGAGCTTTCGGACGGTAACGAAAAAGAGAGCGAAAATGAGGGCGAAGAAAAGGACGTCGCTAGTATTTCCGAAGCCGAGGACACCTGGCTGCACAAGGCGTACCGTCCGGCTTTGCGCGGCACGCAGAAGCACCCTGTTCTTACTCTTGTAGCTGCCCTTCTCGTCCTCGTCATCACCGGCGCGCTCTACCCGCTGCTCAATATCAATCTGATGAGCGGGACGAGCCAGAACTTTGTGTCGCTGAGCCAGTCTGCGCCGGCTGGTACGGATTACGAGACTCTCGTGGCTCATGCCGAGGTGGGCGAGAAAGCCCTGATCGATGTGGCTGGGGTCGATACGGTGACGACGACGGTCGGCGGTACTGCCATGATGGGCACAGGCGCGTCGATTTCCTATTTCGTCACGGTTGATGAGGGAGCAGACCAAGAGGTTTTGGCGGATAAGCTCGAAAAAGTGCTAAAGAAAAATGCCTCGGGCGACGAGGTTGCGAGCGCCGGAATGTCCATGTTGGTTTCCTCCACAATTGATGTCGATATTGTCGCATCGGACGACCAGACACTTGAGGAAGCGAATGCGGCTCTTATGGCGAAGCTCGAGCAGGTCGAGGGCGCGAAGTCTGTGACGTCGAATTTGCAGGCGGAGCAGCCCTCGGTGAAGATTACGGTTAATCGAGAGGCCGCCGGTAATCTCGGCCTGACGGAGAATGCTGTGGTCGGGATGATTTCTTCGCAGATGTTTTCCGCGTCCATCGGGCAGATTACGCTCGACAATATCGACACGGAGATTTATTTGAAGCTGGCTGATCCTGTGGCGACGCTGGACGAATTGAAGAATATGAAGGTTATGGGTATGCCGCTGTCTTCGATTGCGACAGTCGAGGAAGTGACGGTTGTGCCGACGGTGACGACGGTGAACGGCCAGCGCACTGCCACGATTTCGGTTGAGCCGTCCAACCCGGACGATTTGGGTTCCTTGAGTGACGCTGTGGCAGATGCGGTCGATTCGGTGGATTTGCCAGAGGGCGCGATGACGACCGAGGCGGGCGCTGCCGAGGAGTTGAACGACATGTTTACCCAGCTCGGCTTGGCAATGCTTGCCGCTATCTTGCTGATTTATGTGACGCTTGTGTGGATTTTCAAGTCCCTCGGTCAGCCCTTGCTACTGCTCGTGTCGATTCCGTTTGCCCTGATTGGTTCTTTCCTTGCCCTGCTGGTGACGCGCCAGCCGCTGGGTATCGCGCCGATGGTCGGCTTGCTGATGTTGATTGGTATTGTGGTGACGAATGCCGTGGTGCTGATTGACTTGATTAATCAGTATCGTCGCGCGGGTATGACCATGGACGAGGCGATTGATTTGGGCGCGCAGAGGCGTGTGCGTCCTATCGTAATGACGGCTATCTCGACAATTGCCGCCATGATTCCAATGGCTCTGGGCATTTCAGGACAAGAGGGCTTCATCTCCCAGCCTATGGCGTTGACCGTCATCGGTGGCTTGTTCTCCTCGACCCTGCTCACGCTGGTACTGCTACCCGTCCTGTATCGTCTGACCCAGAAGAACTGGACGCCGCCCGAGCTCGAGCTTGCCCGCGAACTCGAAAAGTAAAAATATCCCCGTCGTCGCGATGACGACTTTAGCACTAGAGTTGCAGATTCTCTCCGAATCCCGTGATGTGCAACCATTTCCGGACGGCATCCACTACAGCCGGAGCAGTCTGTTGCGGGGTACCAAAAAGCGACTCTCCGCCTGCTCCAAGTGCGCTAGTGCAAACTAGCGAATTGCCTTTAAGGCTATTGGAGTTTGGGTACGTCTTGGCTGTAAGGGAGTTTGGGTTATGTGCTTTCTTGTCTGCATCTAGTGCAACTACCGCACATGGACGGCCGGAGCGCATTTCATCAAAGCAAACCGCAAGACCTGGACTGTGCAAATACTGCTCTAGCACAGGCGCTTTGAGAGTTTTTGCTACGCGACGAAAACGTTCCTCTTCAAGTATCGACACATTGTAACCACTAATCTCACATTCTCTGAATTTCGTACCTCCGAGTGAACGCACTTCGTAGTTATTGGTTAAATTATTCCACGCTGCACGGCTCATCTCCAATGCTCGTGAACGAATCCGACGATTCATTTCACGTACTGCCTCACGCGCTTCTTCGATATTTTTTGGGCGATGGCTAGGTGAGAGAAAATGCCCGTAGTAAAGCTCTTTTGGTCGGTTATCCCATCCGTCGAACCAATCTTCAAGAAACAACTCATTGTCATCTACAAGAGAGCGGAAAGGTTCGACGTATTGCTGCGCTAACTCTGGCACTCGTCCTTCCTGATAGAAAAGCTGTAGCGTCATATCCCAATAATCGGTGACGTGGCGACGTATCGTTTTCATTCCATTAGGGACAATGATGAAATTGGCTGGCGCGGCTGTGAACTGGGCAAATTCTTGTAGGTCAGTATCATAGTGGGAAGCGAAAAGCTCGAAATGTTCGAGAATTTTCGGTAAATCTTTAAGATGCCACTGATAAGGTTCTAAACCAATAGCGCGCAATTCACGCGGATGATACAGATTCATCCAATCTTTATACGACGTGAAAAACAGGCATATTGTATCGCTTTGTACCGTATCAAGACCGTCACTCTTTTTTTCCCGAAAATGGACGTCTGGCCAGAAAACATGAAAAAGTTCCCGTGCCTTTTTGGAACGTTCAGCATCATCATGCGCTTTCCTATATTTGAACCATGTAGCAATCGGATTGTCATATCGTGTGTGGTAGCGCCCGTCAAGCACTGAGGTGCAAAGCCAGTCAGCAGAAAACATCTTTTTCCTTTCGGTTTGGTAACGTCTTTAGCGCTTTTCAGCGATACTTCAATTAAGCACCCTGAAATACCGAACCAGTAGAAAAAGACCGGAAACGTACCTGCTAGGGATTATCCTGCGTGTACTTCTCTAAACTCGTCGCCAGTTCTTCTCTTATCATCTCGCGTAGTGACGCCGGAGCAATAACTTCCACATCGCTCGCGTATTGCAGCGCCCACCACACCATCGCCTGCGGTTCGGCGCGCACCGTCACTTCGTAAATGTCCTTCTCGGCGTCAATAACCGTCACCTGTGGATTGGTAAACCAGTCAAACGTTCCGTCCAAACCGCCTTGCACACGGTAGGTAACGTCAATCGCGTCCCCTATGTACATATAGGGTCGCTCGTTGACGTATGCCGCAAAATCGACACGTTCATCAGATTCGTCTTTCGAGGGGACACTGTCTGCCACTAGTTCAACTTCGCGCATTCGCTCAATTAGATAGGGCGAGAAATTGTCGAGGCTGGGCTGTGGCTGCCTGCCGAGAAGCGCATAATATCTGCCATTCTTAAACGCCATCGCGTATGGGAAAAATTGTTGTGCCTCTTTCCAACGATTACGCAGAGAACCGTCAGAAGTGAAACTTGCATAATTGAAGCGCACAGCACATCGCGCTCGGATTGCTTCATCGAGCACAGTGATATGACGGTACATGCCAGCGGGTAGCGGGTCGCGGGTAGGCAGGAGTAAATCCCCATCGTCTTGCGTGACGTTTCCGCTAAGGCTGGCAAGTATCTCGTGGGCTTCTTCCACATCATCTGGGTCAAAGCGGGTTAATTGTAGTGCGTCAGCGAAAAGGCGAGCTTGTGTATTGTCCAGTACGGGCTTAGCGAACCAATTTTTGGAGCGCTCACCCTGTGGACGGTCGGCTTTGGGGAGGTCTTGAAATTGTTTGACTTCTACCCCAAAAAGAAAGAGCACCCCGCGATTCCGTAAAGCACGAAGATTCTCGCGAACAGTCTTGTCCGTGATACCTAAATCCTCAGCAATAGCTTGCGATGTAACACCATGCGTCGAATCGGTGCGTTCTAGCAAATAATTCACGATCTCCAACGCAACCAACTTGCGATCATCCGACTTTGCCACAGCTACCCTCGCTTTTCTCTACACCAAAGCGTCACGCTCAAAATACTCAGAATTTTGCTTCACTAATCCAGGTCTTAAGCACCCTATTTACAATTTTGCGTGTCTTGTTTATTTCTGCTTTTTTTAATTTTTCATTTTCATGATTATGAACTGCGTCATGATATGCGTAAAGGGAGATTAGTAAATGCCATTGCGGATTCACCATTTCCCTTGTTTCATTTTCAAAAGTAACGCTCACGAATGGGTTAAAAATATCAACTTTCGCAGTCACCGTTCCCCCATTTTCTAGAGGGAAATCGTACTCATGCGTTTTTCCTATATTTTTTAGGTACAGGTAAAAAAATTTATCATCACAATTGGGCGCACAGCTAAGAGTTTTATCCTTTGGATAGACACAATTATATAGTTGAAACCTCTCAGCTAGCAGTCGATACAGATTCCCATTGGCCTCTTCCTTCTTAAAATATGCTTCTTTCGTATTTTCACATTCGTCTAACGGTTTAACATTTCCATCTGAGTAAGCGATGATTTTTTCTTCTTCATCCTTCGTAAAAAGTTTTTCACACATATCTTTACAACTCCTCAATAGTTCCATTACCACGCATCTCCCTTATTGAAGGGCGCACAACCATTCTTTCACAACAATAACTATTACGGTAGAAAACTATCGAAAACTCCTACAACCTCTTCGCCCCCTCACCTAACACTGACACCCACAGAATGCGATGGGACTACAGATTAGTTTCATCCAATTCTTTGAGATACCCTAAGAGTTCACTCATTGCTTCTTTAACGCCTACGCCGAGCCAATTGTTTTTCTTTGCTTTCGTAATGCTATCCCTATATCTGCGGCTTCCAAACGTATTTTCCACTCTGGAACAAACCTCACCCATAGAAGTCTCTCTCATTTCCTCCTCGTCAAGAATGTAACTCTTAATGAGCACGGATAGTTTATCTTTATCAACCACGCCAGATAGGTAGTACATATCGAAAACGTCTTTATAACGCGTAGAAAATGACCCAAAACGCAGAAGCGACCTTAGCTTCTCTGTAAAAATTTGCTCTTTAGAATTGATAAGCAAACTCGCGCCTTCGTTATCTAAACACACGTCAAAACAATATTCTTCTTGCTCTATATCCATATTGACGTGGACACCTATATCTATTTTGCTCTTAACGCTATTACCCTCTTCATCAGCCAGCTGAACATACACACGCTTTCCCCTATATTCTTGCTGCGACAGCTCCTCAATATCTCCAACAATCTCAATCCTCAATCCCTCAAGACAATTAAGTTCTTTGACGAACCTGCGTATAGATTCATCGTCCAAAGAATATTTGATGAAATCTAAATCAATATCAACCGTAGCTCGCCTTACATCCTTAGTAACACTCCTCATCACGACACCACCTTTAATGGTGACGTTTTCCTTGAGTCCACTTTCTGCTATAGCGCGAAGAATAATATCTTGGCAAACTTTCCCTTCAGCATTTGCACCCTCATAGCCCTCAACCTTGGCTTGTGCGACCAATTCAGTCAAAACTATCATCACAAAACCTCCAGCCGTAAGCTCTCCATTATCATGTCTCTTTTAGGTGAGGCCATTGCGTAATCCTCTATTTTTCTTATATCAAGAGCGGGAAGAATCTTTCTATAATTCAGTACCACCTCTTTGTAATAATCAAAAGGAATTTTTGATTTATACCTCATAAGCTCAACCAACATTCGCTCTTTGTCGTATATGCGAATTGGATATCCTTGATAATCCATTTCTATCAGACCGTTTGCCAATATTTCTTTCGGACAAAAGTACTGAATAACCCGTTTATCAGTAATCTTGGCAGCATCTCTATCTGTAGCTAAATCGTATTGCCCCGGAAGAACATCGGTTAGCCCATGAATAAACCATGCTGTTCGCATTGTGACGATAGCTTTGGGGTACTTAAAGGTCAAGATAGCCAGTTCGGGAACATACTCTTTTTCGGAGTAAATCCCTCGCTCTAAGCGATAGAGTTCTCCCTCTTCTATAGCTTTACCTATATTGTGTTTTGACCCGTATTTTTCTATGCAATCCGCCTGGCTATACATACACTTCTCGCTTCCATTACATCCGCAAAACTTCATATTTTGCGGAGGTTTAAGAAAATGGTACGTGCTCTCACTACCAAATGTCAAGAATGCGGAATAGCTAAGTCGCTGCAATCCTCCACGACTCCTTCGACTCCCTGCATCACTAACTCGCAAAACGTAACATTGACACTCGTTTTCTGCCTGTGAGATACTAAGAGTGATAAAGCGCCCGAGCGGTGAGTCATCACATACCTCCGGCGCTTTTCGCTTGCTCGCCATCCCGACCCGTCTCCACAGTTTTGAAAAACTGGGGATAACTTTTTTGGCGTGTTGCCTAATCGGTTATAGTCCTACCTATGACAGCTCACCGCAAACAAAAGAACCGACTTGTCATTCCAACAGGTGTCCATGTCCAACCTCATGAACTCGCCACGGCACGAGCACTTGCCAATGAGGGTTATACCGTCACTTTTATCAGGAAAAGCACTAAACCACGTGAACATTCAGCGGACATCTACATTGACGGTGTCGCGTGGGAAATGAAATCTCCCATCTCGCCGAAAAAGAAAGCGATAGAGAAGAACTTGCGTGAAGCAACAGAACAATCGAGCCATATTATTTTCGACGCTAGGCGCATGAAACGCCTACCCGACCATGCTATCGAGCAAGAAGTGCGCGTCTGTGCCCATAAACGTATACGCAAAATCGAGCGCCTCATCTACGTCAACAAACACGGCAACGTCATCAATATCAAATAAGCCTGCCCTACAGGCGCACACACACTAGGATGAGAGTGCGTCTCAACGAAAGGACTGCTATGCGTCTGCCGCGAATTATTACGAGCCTGCTGGAAACAGACCTCTACAAGTTCAGCATGGGGATGACAATTTATCACCAGTTCCCCTCCTACACGACACAATGGTCATTCAAATGTCGCAACGAGGACGTGCGTTTCACACAGGAGATGGTTGACGAGATACGCGAGCAGATTCGCGCCTATTGCGACCTGTCTTTCCAGGAGGACGAGCTCGACTATTTGCGGAATATCCCCTGGCTGAAGCCCGACTATATTGACTTCTTGCGCCTGTGGCGTCCACG
Source organism: Actinomycetaceae bacterium (assembly GCA_017539125.1). Lineage (GTDB taxonomy): Bacteria > Actinomycetota > Actinomycetes > Actinomycetales > Actinomycetaceae > RUG11864. The sequence goes on from JAFYHO010000127.1 coordinate 8,340, forward strand.
CTTTGAAGATTTCACAATTACGACGGACGCCGAGTGTGGGCTTGCGATTACTGCCGAGGGCACGTGGCTCAATTCCTCGATGTACGAAATTCCCACCCTCGCAATAGTGAACGAGGTGTATTTCAAGCTGGCATACGATTACGACGAGCTCTTTGAGTCCTTTAAGGAACGTCTTGAGGAAAAGGCCAGCAAGCTGTGCGACAACACCTTTGAGCTGGGCACTTTCTCAGAATTCGGTTTGCGTCGCCGCCTTTCTGGGGAAGCTCAAGACTTGGCTGTGCGCACACTGTCCAAAAGTTGCGAAGGCTCGCATTCTCGTTTTATCGGCACGTCAAATGTCTATCTTGCGAAGAAATACGGCCTTACGCCCATCGGCACAATGGCGCACGAATATATCATGTGCGCAGGTCAGGGCGACCGCAAACACAATCCCGCCTATTCAAATTGGTATGCGCTCGACAAGTGGATTAAGGAATATTCGGTGCTCAACGGTATTGCCCTTACGGATACCGTCACGACCGATATTTTCTTGAAAGATTTCCACCTCACCTATGCAACCTTGTTCAGCGGAGTGCGCCATGATTCCGGGGACCCATTTGAGTGGGGCGAGACAATGCTTCGGCACTACGAATCGCTCGGTATTGACCCGAAAACAAAGACGCTTCTGTTCTCCGACAGCCTGAATTTTGAGAAAGCCGATGCCCTGTTTAAGCATTTCCATGAGCGCATTAATGTTGCTTTCGGTATTGGCACATATATCGCTAACGATACGAAGGAAAAGCCGCTCAATATCGTCATGAAAACGACCGAGTGTAACGGCCAGCCTGTGGCGAAGATTTCCGATACTCCCGGCAAGGGCATGTGCAAAGACCCGCTGTATATCGATTATCTTGAGCGCACTCTCCAGTGGCGCCTCGACCACGAATAATGGCGGAAAGAAAAATGTTGCGCCTGCTGGGAGCAGACGCAACATTTTTGCAGAACTATTGAGTGTTACTTGCAGTCGCAGTTGCCACCGCAGGAGCACTTCTTTTCGTTGCAGGTGCAGTTCTCACCGGCACAGCAAGAGCCTTTGCCCTCGCCACACTTGCAGTCATCGCCACAGGTGCAAGCTTCGCCAGCGCAGCAACCGTCATTGCAGCACTCTTCGGCAGCCATTGCGGCAATCTCCGACTCGTTCGAGATAGCGGCGCGGCCAGCCTCAAGGCGGGCAACCGGCACGCGGAACGGCGAACAGGAGACATAGTCAATGCCGATAGCGTCAAAGAAGTGAATCGAGGCGGGGTCGCCACCGTGCTCACCGCACACGCCACAGGACAACTCTGGCTTGGTCGAACGTCCGAGCTGCACGCCAATATCGACCAGCTGACCAACACCACGCCAGTCAATCGTCTCAAACGGCGAGACCTGGAACACGCCATAGTTGTAGTAGTCATCGAAGAACGCATGCTCAACATCGTCACGCGAGAAACCCCAACCAGTCTGGGTCAAATCGTTCGTGCCGAAGGAGAAGAAGTCGGACTCTTCAGCGATATCGCTCGCCACAAGGGCAGCGCGCGGAAGCTCAATCATATTGCCAATCGGAATATCGAGCGCCACACCAGAAGCGCCGGCAACCTCGGCAATAATCTCCTCGGCCCACTCGCGCACAATCTGCATCTCTGTATGGGAACCGATAAGCGGAACCATAATCTGCGGCTTCGGATCCTTACCGGCAGCCTTGAGCTCAGCAGTAGCCTCGGCAATCGCGCGAATCTGGAGCTTAATCAAGCCCGGAATCTTCAAGCCGAGACGCACGCCGCGCAGACCCAGCATCGGGTTCTGCTCGTGGTTCGCGCGCACAGCAGCCAAAAGCTCAGCCTCATGCTCGCTCACAGCCTCGCCCTTAGCTTCCTTGACGGCAAGCTCAGCAGTCAGCTCGGTCTGGTCAGGCAAGAACTCGTGCAACGGCGGGTCAATCAAACGAACCGTGACAGGCAAGCCGTCCATGGCATCGAAAATACCGAGGAAGTCAGACTTCTGGAGCTTGGAAAGCTCACCGAAAGCAGCCTCACGTTCGTCGTCATTCTTCGCAAGAATGACCTACTCAATGAGCTTGCGGCGGTCGCCGAGGAACATATGCTCGGTACGGCACAAGCCGATACCCTTCGCGCCGAATGTGCGGGCGCGGGCAGCGTCCTCCGGATTATCCGCATTGGCCTCAACACCAAGGCGAGCAGCCTCGTCGGCGTGCTTCATAATGCGGTCAACAGCCTCAACCAATTCCTTAGTGTCGTCGTCTGGGCAGGCAGCCAAGCCAGCCTCAAGAC
>JAFYHO010000128.1 GCA_017539125.1 Actinomycetaceae bacterium
AGGATTGATTCTTCAAGCAGCACTTCTGCGGTTGCCGAATAGTGCAGGCCTGCACCAGCGATACGCTCAAGGTCCTCTTCGTTGTAGGCGAAGCCAGAGCCGAGACCACCCATGGTGAACGAGGGGCGCACGACCAGCGGATAGCCAAGGTATTCGGCTGCTTCCTTACACTCCTCCATCGTGTGGCAGATAGCCGAGCGTGCAGACTCAGCGCCGCATTCCTCGACAACTTTCTTGAACTCGTCACGGTCCTCGCCCTTGGTAATGGCTTCGGCACGCGCACCAATCAACTCCACACCGTACTTCTCCAAAATGCCTGCTTCTGCCAGCGCCACAGCAGCATTCAAGGCCGTCTGCCCGCCGAGGGTTGGCAAGAGAGCATCGGGGCGCTCAGCGGCAATAACCTTCTCAAGCACCTCGGTGGTAATCGGCTCGATATAGGTTGCGTCTGCCATGCCGGGGTCGGTCATAATCGTTGCAGGATTGGAATTGACAAGAATAACTCGCACGCCTTCTTCTTTGAGCACGCGGCAAGCCTGTGTGCCTGAATAGTCGAATTCGCAGGCCTGGCCGATGACGATGGGGCCAGAGCCGATAACGAGAACAGATGAGATATCAGAACGCTTAGGCATTAGTTTTCCTTTCCTGTAACAATGTCAACAAGGCTTGCGAGGGCGTTTTCGTCACCGTCGTATGCACCGCGCGGCAGGGCGTCGCCGGAGAAGATACCGGCTTTCATTGTGTTGCCCTCGGCATTGTCGCGCAGGTGGCGGACGATAGCGCGCGTGTCGATATCGCAGATACCGACGACGCCGGCGCCTGCGAGTTCGGGTTCAAGTTCGCCGGTAGATTGCCAGTGCGAAGCGCGACGGGCTGGGTCACGGACGACGACACCTGCGGGGTGGTAGCTGTCCGAAGTGGAGAATTCGGGGTTAACACCGGTATTGCCAATATGGGGAGCAGCCATGACGATAATCTGCCCAGCTGTTTCGGGGTTTGTGTACAGTTCTTGATAGCCGGTGACGGCTGCCGTAAAGACGGCGTTTCCGAGGGCTTGTCCGCTTGCGGCGTAGGCGTGGCCTTTGAATGTGCGCCCGTCAGCAAGGACGAAGAGGGCTGGTTGACGTTTCATCATTTGGTGTTCTCCTTTTCTTCAGTGGCAATATCTTCTTTGGTGCGTAGCTCGCCCTCCCAGAGGGTTGGTACGCCTCGGTAGAATGTGTAGCTTACTTTTCCGCGGAGAGTGCGTCCCTCCCACGGGGTATTTGAGGCTTTGGAATGGGAATCTGCACCGCTGACGGTCCACTCAATCGTGGGGTCGTAGAGGCAGATATTTGCAGGATTGCCTTCCTCGATTGGCAGGCCTTGATCTGGGTTTTGGCAGAGCTTGGCAGGCGCGTAGCTCATCAGGCGCGCAATATCACTCCAGGTAATCATGCCTGTATCGACAAGGGCTTCAACGACGACTGGCAGGGCGGTTTCCAGCCCAATCATGCCGTTTGCTCCCGCGGCCCATTCGCAGTCTTTGTCCTCTGCGGGGTGGGGCGCGTGGTCTGTGCCGATGACGTCAATCGTCCCGTCGGCAACACCTTGGCGCAAGGCTTCGACGTCTGCGCGCGTGCGCAGGGGCGGATTGACTTTGAAGCGCGGGTCGTAGCTACGTGCTTCTTCATCATCAAGGCTCAGGTGGTGTGGGGTGGCTTCGGCGGTGACGGGCATTCCTTGAGATTTTGCCCAACGGATCAGCTCGACAGAACCTTGGGTGGACAGGTGCAATTCGTGGACGCGCGAGCCGACATGCTGTGCGAGCAAGCAGTCGCGTATCACAATGGATTCTTCTGCGACAGCAGGCCACCCTGCCAGACCGATTTCTGCTGAGACAACACCCTCATTCATTTGGGCGTCCTCGGTCAGGCGTGGGTCTTGGGCGTGCTGGGCGACCACTCCCCCAAAGGATTTGACGTATTCCAAGGCGCGACGCATGAGCATGGAATCAGACACGCACAGACCGTCGTCAGAGAAGCATCGTACTTGTGCTTCTGATGATGCCATCGCACCAAGCTCAGCCAAGTGCTTGCCTTCAAGACCGTGGGTCACTGCTCCGATTGGGCGCACATCGCAATATCCTGCCTCGCGCCCCAAGCGCAAAACCTGTTCGACCACGCCAGCGCTGTCTTGGACGGGCGTGGTGTTCGGCATGGCGTTCACGCAGGTGTAGCCGCCAGCGGCAGCAGCCTGTGTGCCAGTCAGGACGGTTTCTGCGTCCTCGCGCCCCGGCTCACGCAGGTGGGTGTGCGGATCGACAAGCCCAGGCAGGGCAATCAAGCCGTCTGCGTTGATAACTGTGGCGTCGCCAGCGTCAAGACTTGGTCCCACAGCGCCAATAATGCTGTCTTTGATAAGAATATCGGTCTTTTCTTCACCGAGGAGGTTTGCTCCGCGAATGAGGTATGTGCTCATTGTTCTATCTCCTGTCCGTGCGCGAGGAGCAGGTAGAGGGCTGCCATACGCACTGAAATTCCGTTGGCGACTTGCTCTGTGACTACTGAGCGCGCCGAATCGGCGACCTCGGCAGTAATTTCAAGACCTCGGTTCATGGGGCCTGGGTGCATGACGATAGTGCTCTCTTTCATATGTGCTACGCGTGCTGCGTCCAAACCGTAAGCACGTTGATATTCCTTGGGCGAGGGGAAGAATCCTCCGCCAGCGCTACTCATTCGCTCATGTTGGACGCGCAGCATCATCACCGCGTCCGGTTGCATGGCGAGAGCCTCGTCGAAGTCGTACATAACATCGCAATTCCACTGTTCGATGCCGACGGGTACGAGGGTTGGCGGAGCAACGAGGGTGACTTTCGCGCCGAGTGTGCTCATCAGTTGCACATTCGAGCGGGCGACGCGCGAGTGGAGAATATCGCCGACGATGATGATATGTGAGCCCTTGAGTGTCGAGCCGACAGGCGCTTTATTATTTCCGCCCGTGTGCAGGTGGCGGCGCATCGTCATCGCGTCAAGGAGTGCCTGCGTGGGGTGCTGGTGGCGGCCATCTCCCGCGTTGAGAATCGGCACATCAATCCAGCCCGCATCAGCCAAACGCATGGGCGCGCCGTCTGCCCTGTGGCGCACGATAAGAGCCTCAGCTCCCATGGCGCAGATTGTTTGGGCGGTGTCTTTGAGGGATTCGCCTTTGGAGAGGGACGAGCCTTTAGCGGAGAAAGAGATAACGTCCATCGAGAGGCGCTTTGCGGCTGTCTCAAAAGATAGGCGTGTGCGCGTGGAGTCCTCAAAGAAGAGGGTGGCGACGGTGTGTCCGCGTAGGACGGGAAGTTTTTTGATGGAGCGTTCTTGGGAGGCTGCCATTTCTTCGGCGGTGTCCAAAATGAGCAGGGCGTCCTCGAGACTCATGTGTTCTGTTGAGAGTAAATGTTTCATGCTGCCACCTCGATTGCTACCCTGTCCTCGCCGTCAATTTCGGCAAGCGATACCGTCACACGTTCGGTGAGTGAGGTGGGAAGATTCTTGCCCACATAGTCGGCGCGAATTGGTAGGCGGCGGTGTCCGCGATCGACGAGGACGGCCAGTTGTACGGAGCTTGGCCGCCCGTAAGGACCTAGGGCTTCAAAAGCGGCGCGGATTGTGCGCCCTGAGTAAAAGACATCATCGACAAGCACGACTGTACGATTGTCGATACTTCCGCCCGGAACATCGCTGGCCTGAGGGGCTCTGGTGGGCTGAGATGCTAAATCATCTCGGTACATAGTGATATCGAGACTTCCCCATTCGATGGGAGCATCGTTGTATGCGCGGGAAATAATACCTGCTAGGCGCTTTGCGAGGGGGACTCCGCGGGTCTGGATACCCAAGAGCATGAGCCCTTCAATTCCCTGATTTCTCTCAATAATTTCATGGGCGATGCGCGTGAGAGAACGCGACACATCGTCTGCATTCATGACAGAGCGTTTTGGGTGTTCTTCACCCATTTTTCTCTCCTTTCTCGCCTCTCTGGACGACATTAAAGGAACGGTGAGCGCGCGTGCGCTCGTATGTAGTTATAGAGCGAAGCTGGCTTCGCCTCGACACCTATCCTAGGTCATCTGCGCGCCAAGTTCGGGCAAGGACATTCTTTTGTCAGATATATCTCTTTACATCAAGATATTTCACTTCAATACGCCCTCTCTCCCATCATTGAAGTGTCCCAGGGGAGACGTTAATTAGCGAACCACTTGCGTAGGCGTGAGTAGGCAGGCGAGAAGCTTGTCCGTTATGTCCTGCATGACTTCGTGGCTCATGCGCCCAACCACTACACCTTTACGCGCATACATATCTAGCGACTTTGCCTGTTCTACGCACGCAAAACCTTCAATAACGTCACCATTATCCATATCAACCATGCCAATATCCACATGAAGTGGGTACCCATTATCCGTAGAGGTCACAGGAACAACAAAAGTCATATTAGAGCGCGCATTGAATGAATCGTTTGAAACAACAATAAGAGGACGACGCTTAGTCTGCTCATGCCCACGCGAAGGGTCAAGGTCGCCATAGAGCACATCAGCATAATGAAACACTAGATGAGCTCCTCTCCTACTCGCTCGCCCGTCTCTAACTCCGCGCCACGATAAGAAGCGTCATAGTTTTCGAATAACGAATCAATATCGCTGGAACGCACAGTACGGGACAAGGGAGTTAAAACAATTTCTCCGCGCTCATTTACATCTACAGACAGCTCGTCACCTGTAGAAATATGAGCACGTTCAAGAACAGATTTCGCCAGACGCACCCCGTGCGAATGTCCCCACGATGACACTTTTACGGCACGCATGCCTTTCCTTTCATTACCAGAAATCGTATATACATAGTATATACCCAAGTTTCTTTTTCATCAAGAACGTGAAACTTATTTCCTCGACAAAATGCTGTTTATTCAGCTACGGTATCGTCACCAAGTTCGCGGGCGCGGATATCGGCGATTTTGTTGAGGATTCCCATGACGAAACCGACGGAGCGCTCCGTTGATAGCTCGCGTGCGAGAGCTGCATATTCGGGGACGACGAAAGTGCGCTCTGTTCCGCAATACATAAGCTCAGCAGCAGCGCAGCGCAGGATATTGCGGTCAACGCTATTCATGCGGTGCATTGCCCAATCTTCAGAAGCTGCTTCGATAATCGTGTCGATATCGTCGCCATTCGTAGCGTAGGCGCGCACGATATCGGAGCCAAAATCGCCGATAGGTACTTGGGCGGTTGAAACCTTTTGGCGCTCCGAAAGCAAAGCTAAAAGGTTTTCTTCATCAAGCAAGCCGCGCTCATCGGCTTCAAAAACAACGTCGAGAGCGCGGTGTCGCTGACGGGAACGAGCAGAAGACTTCTTCTTAGCCATTAGTCGTTGGCGCGGGAGATGTATTCGCCGCTGCGGGTATCGACTTTGACTTTGTCGCCTTGGTTGAGGAAGAGCGGGACTTGAATCTCGTAGTTCGTCTCCAGCGTTGCGGGCTTCGTGCCGGCATTGGAGCGGTCGCCTTGCAGGCCCGGCTCGGTATACGCAATTTCGAGGACGACAGACGCGGGAAGCTCGATAAAGAGAACGGTGCCGTCATGTGAGGCGACAATGACTTCCTGATTCTCAAGCATGAAATGTGCAGCGTCGCCAACCAGCTCAGGCGAGACAGGAATCTGCTCGTAGGTTTCCATATCCATGAAGATATAGTCGTTGCCGTCGTTGTAGAGATACTGCATATCGCGGCGGTCAACAGTTGCCGTTTCGACTTTCACGCCGGCATTGAGCGTGCGCTCGACTGTCTTACCAGAGAGAACATTCTTGAGCTTGGTGCGCACAAAAGCAGGGCCTTTGCCTGGCTTGACGTGCTGGAACTCGACAACTTGCCACAGCTGGCCGTCGAGATTGAGAACCATTCCGTTTTTGAGATCATTGGTGCTTGCCACGATAATTCCTTACCTGCGAGGGAACATTTACCGTCTATCAGGATAGCGCCTGCGCTCCCTCTCAGGGGTGAGACAGGCTATGCACCCCCTCACCTCTCGCAGAAAACTAGAGCCCGATAGCGTGGAAGGCACGACCGAGAGCCTTGCCTGACACTGAGACAACCACACGAGGGTTGGAGAAATCAGAGAGCACCATAAAACGGTTGTGGACTTTGTACATTTTAATATCAGGGGCGTGTAATGCCGCTTGACGGCGCATTTCGTCCTCGATATCTTCACGTCTGAGCCCTTCAAGCCGTGTCGATAAACCGATATCTTCGACAGCACGCACGTGCTTGCGCGCCCAGCCAAAAGGAGCAATCGTCAAGCCCTCGGCAAGACCAGCAGCAAAAATCATGCCATAGGCAAGAGCTTGTCCATGGCCCATGTCAGGTGCTAGAGATTCGAGCACTCCAGCAAATGTGTGTCCGTAAAGGAAAGTTTCATTACGGTGCTGGAATGCGGCAGATTCCATGCGCACTGGCAGGGTTTGCGATAGCAGAACTTCAATATCGCGCCTTTCCATTGTCGACGCTGCGTAGCGCGCCTGCATCAGTGTCTCGTTGCTGTCCATAAAAGCCACACTGAGGGCTTCAGCAAAATCTGCCTTCTGATAGGTCATAACATCGAGATCGCAGAGAATCTCTGCCGGTGTAGGCTCAGTATGGAAATTCGTTGAGGGAATCTGGGCGGTAAAAGCCCCGCAGAGCGCAGCCTCGAGACTTGTTGGCACGGCCAACACAGGCAAGCCGCCACCGTAGACAGCGGCGCAATAAGCAGCGAAAGACAAAACATCGCTGCTCCCATAGGCAAAAATCGCACCCGATGAGGATATTGACTGCTCGTCGAAATCGTGAAAAAAGCGCTGAGCCAGATCGTGCCAATTCTCGACATCGGCACTAATAGGCATATCGTAACAACGATGTCCACGCTCAATATGGCTGCGATATGAGGCGGGAATATCCCCCTCGTGTATAAGCACAATATCGCTGGCTCTATCGAAGGCAATACCCACTTCAAAAGCCAGATCAGAGCCAATCAGTGCCGACCAGCCAGCGCCCTCAATAACCGTCGTGTGGGCACGCCCCAAAAGACTGAGCACCTTGCGTGCCACACTCTGAGGTGCGTAAAACTCTGACGAGACAATATCGGTGGCAACTTCGCGATACAAAGGCTCACGTTCTTTGCTCAAACGCTCCAGATTCTCTTCGACGTTTTCACGCATCAGAGGACGGTCATTGGTAGAGCGTTGTAGTCGTGAGAGTAAAATCTTTTTATCGGCATCAATGAAAAAAACACGATGGTCGCGCAGCGCATCGCGAGTAGCCGCGGACAAGACAGCTCCCCCACCCAAAGAAAGCACACCAGAGCGCTCTTCCAAAGCCTGGGCGATAACCTCAGCTTCCACCTCGCGGAAACCCTCTTCACCTCGCTCTTCAAAAAGCTCCGGAATTGACTTCCCTGTTGCCTCCTCAATCAGGGTATCCGAATCAGCAAAATCGCTGTCGAGATAGCGTGCGAGAATCTTGCCAACTGTTGTTTTGCCGGAGGCAGGAAGCCCAACAAATACAGCTTCTATCATCGGCGAACCTCAGGGATTGAAGCGAGATAGGCGTCCAGGTTGCGTTTCATTTCTTCGACGCTATCCCCGCCTGTTTTTGCGCACAGGGCCTCGGCGAGAACGAGGGCTGCCATGGCTTCACCGACGACAGCCGCGGGGACGATTGCCGTGGTGTCCGAGCGCTGGTGGAGGGCGGTCGCAGCCTCGCCAGTGTCAGTGTCGATAGTTTGCAATGCTCGCGGCACGGTCGAGATTGGTTTGACGGCGAAACGAACGCAGATAACTTCGCCATTGGACATTCCGCCCTCGATACCGCCGGCACGATTGGTTAGTCTGCGTACAGCCTCTCCTTCGCGCACAATCTCGTCATGTGCCTCAGAGCCGCGACGGGTTGCACTAGCGAAGCCGTCACCGATCTCCACGCCTTTGACAGCCTGAATCGACATGAAAGCACTGGCGAGTTTTGCGTCAAGACGCTCCCAGTCAAGCGTGTAACTTCCCAAGCCTTGTGGCACGCCGTAAATCAACACTTCCGCTACCCCACCAAGGGTATCCCCGTCAGCCTTGGCGCGATCTATTTCCGCTACCATCGCCTCTTCTGCCTGCTTATTGAGGCAGCGCACGGGCGAAGAATCCAATGCCTCGCGATCGCGAGGAGCAGGATAGCTCTCGCTATCATCAGTTGCCCCGCCGATACGCACGACGCGCGAAAGAATCTCAATACCCGCAACCTGCTTAAGCAAAGCGGAAGCAACAGCTCCAGCGGCCACGCGTGCTGCTGTTTCACGAGCTGACGCGCGTTCCAAAACAGGACGGGCCTCATCAAAACCAAACTTATTCATGCCCACAAGGTCGGCGTGGCCTGGGCGAGGCTTCGTCAGACGACGGTTGCGCGCAATTTCCTGTTCGTCTCCCGTCCCTGCGTCTTTCATAAGGGCTTCGGGGGCGACGGGGTCTGGACTCATAACCTCCGTCCACTTGGGCCACTCGCTATTGCCGATACGCAAAGCCAAGGGGCTCCCTAGAGTAC
>JAFYHO010000129.1 GCA_017539125.1 Actinomycetaceae bacterium
CTTGTAGAAGTTCCTGCTGACGCGGAAAACGGGACTGTTGCCGTGGCGGCTATTGTCGATATTCTCGGCGCGACGCCAAATTCGGCAGGCTAGTCTGCTACAGAGAATGTGCGAGTGCCCCACACGCAATGTGTGGGGCACTCGTTTTTAGTAAGAAAAAATCTAGCTTGCCGGGGTTGGCGTAGCCCCAAGAACATCGACAATAGCCGCCACAGCGGGAGTGCCGTTCTCTGTATCAGCAGGAACCTCTAAGAAAACACGCGAACCGACAGGAATACCTGCAAGACCGTCAAGAATTGTGCCGGTACCAATAGGACCATTTTGTACACCGACTTTTACTTCTTCACCGTCTTTAGCCCATGTCGTCACGCTGTTGGAATTATCCCAATACGCTTGAGCGACTTGATAGTAGATAGTGTCAGTCGCGCCAATCTCTGTACCAGTACCGCGCGCCATAACACGCATAGTGAGTTCTGTTGGCTCAGCACTACCCTCTTTCACTTTCAACGTAGTAATTGGCTCACCAATACCACCGTCAATCTCAATCGGGAGATCTTCAGCTTTCACTTCCACTGTCGCGTCTTTTTGACCAGACGCATTAGCGGTCCACGCCTGATGAATGTCAATATAGAAAACAATCGTGTCAGTGCCACCAATGCCCGCCGCTGGTTGACCCTCTGAGCCATACCCGTACTCGGGCGGTATCGACAAAAGGAGCTTATCGCCGACATGGCGCCCCTCTAAACCGTAACCCCAGCCTGGAACAAGCTGAGTGAGGGACATCGTCAGCGGCACAGAACGGGAATACGAGCTGTCGAAAGGCTCATCTGAACCCCATACTGTGCCCACATAGTCCACGCTCACCCAATCGTCTTTAGCGATTTCAGCACCTTTACCCTCTTCAAGGACAGCGACCTGAAGATCAGCAGGAGCTTTTGAGTCAGGGAAAACAATCTGGGGAATATCGCCGCTGTTATTGACAGTGGGCATTCCCTCGGTCGAAACAACAACTGTGGGCTCGGCAGCTGTGGTCTTGCCGTCGTCCGCCTTGTCGGAGGATGACGAACAAGCACTGAGGGACAAAGCGAGTGCCCCAATAGAAAATAGAGCGGCAATACGGCGTTTCATTTTTGTCCTACCTCTCATAGGCGATTAGGCGAAAGACTGCCCGCAAGAACACGTATTAGTAGCATTCGGATTTTCAATCTTGAAACCTTGAGATTCGATGGTGTCAACGAAAGAAATCGTCGCACCTTCGAGATACGGCTTGCTCATTTTGTCCACGACCAGCTCAAGACCGTCATACTCGCGGACGGCATCGCCTTCCATAAGCGGGCGCTCGTCAAAATACAGCTGGTAAATCAGGCCTGAGCAGCCACCGGGCTGAACGGCAATACGCAGACGCAAATCGTCACGTCCCTCTTGTTCCATAAGGGACTTCGCTTTGGCGATAGCGGCATCATCAAGGCTCACGCCATGAGTGGCAACGGATGTCTCAGTCATTTCTCCTCCAATTCTTGAAGCTTTACAGTTAAGCCTACGTCTCTAGGGCGCGGCGCACCAGAGCGGATGGGCGTGAATGACACCACGCACGCGCACTATGTGCTGGCGCTTCCCCTACCAACCCCATGTTCGCCCAACTGTGGCGATACGTTGACGAAGCACTTCTTCTAGCTCTTGACCTGCGCTTTCATCTGTGTCTGACGGTGACGTTCCGTCAAGGAAGGACAAGTGTGGGCGCAATTCATAAGCGCCTGACAAACCTAGCTGTTTCAGTTCACCCTTAGCGATTGCGCCGTAATCATAGACGAGGACGACGGGTGGCTCGTTGTCGGCGATATCGAGAGCGGCGAGGAGACCCGAGGGTAAATCAGCTTCAATTGCCCCGCTGATATAGACGACGAGGTCTGATTCACGTATCTGAGTGTTCAGGCGCGAGCGCACGGTCAAATCGCCGACACTGTAGAGCGCGCCGCCTAAGCATTGAATGACGAAAGCGAGACCGCCGCCCGCGCCAGCAGATTCTCCTCGCGGGCTGGGGCTTTCGTGTGCGCTAAGAAAAAGGCTACTGCCGAGGGACTTCTCGTAGGCGTCTGTGAGCGATTCTGCGTATTCGCCTATGCGGGCGTCGAGGTCTTGGGCGACCTGTGGGTCCAGTCCGTAGCGCATATGAGCGCGGGCAACTCCGCTGAAACCAGTCAGGTGTTGAGCGTCTGCCGCCAGGGTAATAAGGCGCATTGCTCCTAGTTTTTCGCGGGCTGCTGCCACGGCGCTGACAAGGAAATCGCCCTCGTCTGCCGCGTCCTCAGGCGCGCGAATGCCTGAGAGGACACTCAACATTCCCCTGCCAAGGTCGTCAATATCGGAAAGTGTAGGCAGGACGATAATGACTTCACTCAGCCCTTCACGCTTCGCCCAAGCCAGCTCTGCACCGAGAAAATCGCTGGATAGAGCGCCCGCACCTGTGTAGCCAACAATCCCCGTGCAATCGATTAAAGCAGAGCTGTCACTACGCCAGATATGTGCCCTCTCGCGGGCAACACCTGCCAAATCCTCGGCACACAGCGAATAGTCCACCTCATTCGGGTCGACTTCCACTCCCCCAATAACCTCATGCAAACCAGACAAACCGTCGCTGTTGGGACGCCCGTCAGAAACTGGGCGCACGGTCAGCGAATCGTCTGGACGTACCGAGGCACACGCCTGCTGCGCGATTTCACAGGTACGGCGCGCACAGAGCGTGGCAAAAGGCGATGCGGCGATCAGGATTTTCACGTCAACCGTCCAGACGTGAAATGAGGAGCGCTTCGGCGAGAATGCCGTTGCGCCAGTCGGGCAGATAGAGAGATTCGTTGCTCGAATGCAGGCGTGCATCGGGGTCTGAAACGCCAGTGACGAGCACCTGCGCTTCGGGGAAGAGCTTTTGGAAGTCGGCAATGAAGGGAATCGAACCGCCAACACCGATATCGACAACCTCGTGCCCGTAGGCCTCGGCAAGCGCTTGGCTCATCAGCTGGGAAACGGGAGAGGACGTATCGCCCTTGAAAGACGGGCCTGCTTCTTCAACCTCCACACTAATACGCGCCCCGAATGGCACATTCTCGATAAGGTGCTGCTTCAATGCCTGTGCCGCTTCGACAGGGTCTTGACCAGGAGCGATACGCAGAGAAAGGCGTGCTGTACAGGAGGGAATAAGAGTATTGGAGGCGTTCTCGCAGGAGGGAACGTCCATACCAATAAGGTCAAGAGCCGGTTTCGTCCACAGACGCGAAACGAGCGAGCCCTCGCCCACCAATTCGCAGCCATCGAGGAGAGAGGAATCCGCCCGGAAATCCTCTTCCGTATACTCGGGCTCTCCCGCGTCATACGACGTCAACCCTGCGATTGCCACGTTGCCGCGCTCGTCGTGGCAGGTGGCGACCAGACGACACATCGCGGTTGCCGCGTCAATAATAGGCCCGCCAAATTCGCCAGAGTGCAAGCCGTGTTCTGACACGTCAAGACGCACCGTCACTCCCGTCACCCCGCGCAGAGAAACCGTCAAACTGGGGATACCACTTTTCCAATTCGACGAATCAGCGACGACGATAACATCAGCAGCTAATTCTTCCCGATACGTCTCGAGGAAATCCTTGAACGTGGGAGAGCCGATTTCTTCTTCTCCCTCGATAAAAAGGGTAATGCCTACCCCGCACTCGTCGGCGAGAGCGTCAAGCACAGCTAAATGCATGGACACGCCTACTTTGTCATCGGCAGCCCCGCGCCCGTAGAGGCGCTCGCCTTTCTGGACGGGCTCGAAGGGATCGGTGTCCCATTCCTCGGCGATAACAGGCTGAACATCGTGATGGGCGTAGAGCAGCACAGTCGGCTTGCCAGGCTGAGCCGGGCGGCGCGCGATAATCGCAGGACGCGAGCGCAGCCCCGAGGCTGTCTCAAGTTCTATGCAGCGCGCTTCCAAGCCCAATTCTTCACAATAGGAGACGATAAGCTCCGCGCTGCGCTGCAAATCTTCGCGATGTTCAGGCAGGGAAGAAACCGTTGGAATGCGGACGAGGGATTCAAGTCGGGCGCGCGAACGCGACAGCTGCGCGTCGACGCGCGATGTAAGAGTGTCGAAACTAATCATTCCTCTAGCCTACCCTGTCTGTCCGTGCGCGTACACTTACCTATAGTTTCACACGATTGGAGTTATTGTGTTTGGTCGCAAAAATAACAACGCCGACGAGGCTTTAACAGACGCTAACGCTGCCGCTTCGACGGCAGAAGAAAGCACGCAAGCGCGTCAGAAAAAAGGTCCGACCCCGACCCGCAAACAGGCCCAGAAGCGCAACTATCGTCCTGTTGTCGCAGCGGGCTCTTCCATGACGAAAGCGGAAAAGCGCGAGGTGAGGCAGCAGCAGCGCGAGAAGCAAAACGAGGTGTGGCAGCTTGAGCAGGACGCTATGCGCACGGGCGATGAGCGCAATATGCCCCTGCGCTACAAGGGTGTGGAGAGGCGTTTCGCGCGTGACTACGTCGACGCGCGCTTCGACCTTGCTTCTGCTTTCATCCCTATGGCGCTTCTTTTCATCTTCACAATTTTTCTCCAAAGCAGCTTTCCTAAAGCCTATTTCGCAGCGACGATTGCTTTCTACGTAATCTTTGCTGTTATGGCTATCGACGCGTGGATTGCCGCCCGCAATGCGCGCACTCTTGTCGCCTATAAGTTCGGCGAAAAGCGCGTCCCCCAGCGTCTTATGTGGGACACATTCTTGCGCGTCTTTATGCCCGGACGCTGGCGTCGCCCTTGGCCGCAAACAAAGCTGGGCCAGTACCCTGAGGGTGGCACACCTGCGGATTTGCGCGAAGCCAAAAAAGCAAAAAAGTCGCGTTAGGTTGAATAACTTCCAATTTTCAGGAAATCATTCAAGCAAAACCGTCAAAAACTGCGCCAACATTTTTCTTTCAAAAAAACACGAATCTCTGTATCGTCATCGCCCTCGTAATACTCCACAAGAAGCTTCTTGAAAGCTGAAACATGTTCTTCTGGAATCACCAAAAAACCCTCGCCGTGTGCGATGAGGTAATGATTGGCGTAAATGACAGATGCCCTTTTATTACCGTCAATAAAAATCTGAGTTCTCATGGCATACAAACAGAGAGAAATTGCAATATCAATATCGGTGTGAGGCGACTGAAGAATATCCTCAATTTTCTCTTTAACATCAGCCTCAATTGGTATCGGTGGCACATAGGACGAGCCACCAATCGTTACCGGCACGCTTCGGATACGCCCACCATCAAAGAAAAAACCCTCATTGACAAGCTTGGCTATATGACAAAGCATGTAGTAATTGCTCGGCGACTGAATAATGTCAGGATCTAAGACGAACTCCCATGCGTGCTTGAGGTTCAGTATTTTCTGAACATCTGTGGCCGTCATGCCACTTACTTTTCCATTGTCGATAATCTCTTCCGTCTGCGGAAAAGAAGTCGCCACACCTTCCAACACGGCTTGGTCGTAAATATTGGATTTCATATGCGCGCGAGCAAAGTCGATATTTTGCATGACACGTGCAGACAACTCACCTTCTTGATAGCCAAGCCCCGCAAGTTTTTTGTCAATCGCGCGAATCTCTTTTCGTATCTTTCGCGCTTCTGCTGTACTCTGGAGTAACACTTGATGTAACTCCTGCGAATACTTGCCCACATAAGTTGATGTCACGCGGCCTGCTTCGCGCTTGCGCACATATAGATACTTCTGCTCGCTGACGGTTTTAATCTCAGGCGTACCTTCATAAGGCAGGAGATTCAGACGAGCCTGGCACTCAGCTTTTTTCTGAAGATTCTCTTGAATCTCATCGAACTGCGACATTCTCTTTCCTTTTTAGGGAACTTTTTACACTATATTTTCTCATAATGTTCCCTAAAATATCTCATTTTATTAACTTTCATGTCTTTCAGGAACTGTGTACAAAACATTTCCTACCGTGTTGTGACACAGGCTCGCAACGACACTAGACGGGGCGGCGCGCGAGGGCGCGGTTGAGATGGCCGGGCAGAAGCGGGCCCTCGGTGATGAAACTCGTCAGAATCTCTATGAGATCTGCGCCCGCGCTAATCATCGCATCGGTATCGTGCGTGGTAAAAATCCCGCCCACGCCAATGATGATGTAATCGCGTCCAAGAATAGAGCGCAGGCGAGAGACAACTTCCAATGCTCTCTCGCGCAGCGGAGCACCCGATACACCACCCTCGCCATGCTCATGCTTAATCGTCGTATTTGTCGCGACGACACCGTCGAGCTTTTCTTCAATCACCATATGAGCGACTGCGTCAATATCCTCATCGGCTAAATCGGGAGCGATTTTAACGAGAATCGGAACGCTACCTGCGCCTGCCTGCTCGGCTCCTGCACGCGTGGCGCGGGCAATCTCACGCAGGGAATCGACCGCCTGCAAATCGCGCAAACCGGGAGTGTTGGGTGAGGAAACATTGATAACAAGATAGTCCGCATAGGGAGCGAGAATACTCGCACATTTCTCGTAGTCTTTGGGGGCGTCCTCAGGGCTCGTCCACTTATTCTTTCCGATATTCACACCGACAACAATCTTTCGCCCCCGCGGTGTCATGCGCAATACTTTCAGCCGCGCAGCTGCCGCTTGAGCACCCTCATTATTGAAACCCATACGGTTACGCAAAGCGCCCTCGTCGATGACGCGCCACAGGCGAGGCTGCTCATTACCCGGCTGCGGCTCCGGAGTAATAGTGCCGACTTCCACGAAAGCGAAACCGAGAGCATCTAAGCCCTCAATAGCTGCCGCCTTCTTGTCTTGCCCTGCGGCCAGCCCAACACGACCAGGCAGAGGCTTGGTGAAAATACCCGTAATTGTTTCACTGCCACGCCGCCCAACAGTGTGCGAAGCCAGAGGCGCGAGAGGGCTGCGCCCGAACACGGATATCGCTTTCATTGCGTACGTGTGGGCTTTTTCAGGGTCAGTACGGCTGAGCAGGTGGCGGTAAATCATCGGGTAGATATGCACTCTTATCTCCTCTATTCGCTGTGTACTGTGGGTGGGACGGCACGCCTATTGTGAGCGTTTCTTCTCGTTGTAGCGCCGCATAGCAGCAGGGTATCCCGTTTTGACGACTTCGTAAAAAGGAAGCCCAATCTCTTGAGCCACATCAGCAGCGCTGGCTAAATCTGGGACGCGACGGCGCGTCCACTCTCCGTCATTGGCAACAAGAAGCAGTGCTGCCTGTTCACGCGGAGTAGCCGGCTCAAAATAGGCTTCTACCCCAATACGGGAAGCTGCAAATTCAGCCATATGGGCGCGCGTAGCTGCCTCCGCCTCTTTTTGCTGGCGGCGTGGTACTTTCTTTTCCTTGCGAGAGAACAACCCCATGCCTCTATCTTGACATATTGGAGAGAATCTGGGGGTAAAACACTGCCGTTCGCTAAAGACACTAGCTACATTCGCTTGTCTCATATAAACGCCACGGATTTTTACCCATATGCCAGAGCGTACAGCGCTCTTGCCCTTCCCTACTGCTCCCCTCCCCCATGCCTATTTCCTCCTGAACACTATGAACTTCCCATTTTTTGTCGTCGAGAACATGAACATCAAGAACAACTGTGTTCAGGGCAGAGACACCGTCTAAGCTCTCAAAAAGCGCATCGTCAATTGTGCGTGCGGGAGAATCGGGGACGGTCAGGGCTTGGAGAGCCTCGTGATCGTGAGCTATCAAGGCAGCGTCCCTATCGCTCACAAGACGAGTGGCGATACTAAAGGCTGTTTGTTCGTCGAGGCTGTGAACCACAGACGAGCTAGGCGCTCTCTCGTTTCCGCCATCGTCACTATTGTGGGCGGAAGTAAAAGCGAAAGAAAGGGCGATGCCACACAGGCAGCTGGTGAGAGAAAGGATATAAATGTTTTTCATAGCTGTATTGAAGCAATTTTTCAACCTCCCTGCAAAAGTTATCCCCAGGCGTCAACCATTCCGTCGTTGCGAGGAAGCCCGAAGGGCTGACGAAGCAATCTCGAGTGCGATATTGCAATAAGGGACTAGAGATTGCTTCGCTCACTTCGTTCGCTCGCAACGACGGGAGGGGGGCTCGCGACGACGGGTTGAGGGGCTATTGCTCACAGTCAATAGAGCCAATATCCCATAAAGGCTATCAATCCACTAGAATCGCCGTATCAGCTCTTGGAAGGACGCACATGGCTAAGGACAAACCTGCACGCCCACGTGGACAATGGCGTGAGAATATCGTCGCTAACTACAAAATCACCAAATCTGTCTATTCGTGGCTACCCATTGCCCTTATTGCGGGTGCTCTCGTCCCGCTGATTCTCGGTGTCGTTCTGGCACTCGTAACGAAGAATTACGTCTACTGGATTGTCACTGGCGTTTTGCTGGCGCTGTTGATTCCGACAGCAATTATTGCTCTTCTGTCGCGCAAGGCGCAGTACACGCAGATTGAAGGCCAGCCTGGAGCTACACCGGCTGTTATTGACGCATTTTTGGGACGCGGCTGGAATTATTCGACTGACCCTGTGCGCTACTTCCCCACCAAGGACAATCGAGAGTTTGTGTGGCGACTCGTCGGCAAGGCAGGCGTGGTCCTTGTTGCCGAGGGCGCAAAGGGGCGCGCGAATAAGCTGGTACAGCAAGAGAAAATGGCGGTTCGCCGCACGGCAGGTAAAGAAGTTCCCGTCACCGCGATTTTTGTGGGCGACGGCGAGAACGGTACCGTCAAGATTTCGCAGCTTGTCAAAACCATCAAGAAACTACCAAAAACCATCACCTCTGCTGAGGTGGCAGCTCTCGCTACGCGCCTTGAGCGCGCCACTTCCACAGGACTTCCCATCCCCAAAGGTATTGACCCCTACAAAACTCGTGTTTCACGGCGCGCCTTGCGCGGCTAATAGTTCTCAGGACAGAAAGGACACACAATGTTTAGCACAGCTGAAGAAGCCCTCGCCTATGTCAAAGAGCAGGACATCGCCTTTATTGATGTGCGTTTCTGCGATTTGCCGGGAACTATGCAGCATTTCAATATCCCTGCCACGCTGCTCGAAGATGCCCTTGAGGACGGCTTGATGTTTGACGGCTCGTCCATTCGCGGCTTTGCGACTATTGACAAGTCGGACATGAAGCTCATCCCTGATGTCACTTCGGCATATCTCGACCCCTTCCGTATGGAGAAAACCCTGATTATGAACTTCTCCGTCGTTGACCCTTTCACGGACGAGCCCTATGGGCGCGACCCGCGTTCTGTCGCTAAGAAGGCTGAGGATTATTTGCGCTCGACGGGTATCGCGGACACGGTGTATTTTGGCGCGGAGGCAGAGTTTTACCTGTTTGACGAGGTGCGTTTCACTGACGATATCAACGAGCAGGCTTACCGTATTGATTCTAATTCGGGCGTGTGGAATACCAACCGCGAAGAGCCAGGTGGAAACCTTGGGCATAAGACCCCGTTGAAGGGTGGCTATTTCCCTGTTTCTCCTAATGATGACGCCTGCGATATTCGTGACGAGATGTGCTTGAAGATGGCGAAAGTCGGCTTGAAGGTCGAGCGTTCTCATCACGAGGTTGGCACGGGCGGCCAGCAGGAGATCAACTACACCTTCGCTTCGCTGCTCGCCGCCGCTGATGACATGATGAAGTTCAAGTACGTCATTCGCAATACTGCTGATGAATGGGGCAAGACGGCCACGTTTATGCCAAAGCCGATTACTGGTGATAACGGCTCTGGTATGCATTGCCACCAGTCGTTGTGGAAGGACGGCCAGCCCCTTTTCGCTGACGAGAAGGGCTATGGTGGCTTGTCTGATGTGGCGCGCTGGTATATCGGCGGCTTGCTGAAGCACGCCCCCTCGCTTCTAGCGTTTACCAATCCCTCGCTCAATTCTTTCCGTCGTCTTGTTCCGGGCTTTGAGGCTCCGGTGAATTTGGTGTATTCGGCGAGTAACCGCAGCGCCGCTATTCGTATTCCGATTACGGGTTCGTCTCCGAAGGCGAAGCGCCTTGAGTATCGCGTTCCTGATCCGTCGGCTAATCCCTATCTGGCTTTTGCTGCTCAGCTTATGGCTGGTCTGGACGGTATTCGTAACCGTATTGAGCCGGCAGAGCCGATCGATAAGGATATTTACGAGTTGCCCCCTGCCGAGCACGCGCTGATTCCACAGCTCCCTGCCACGCTGGAAGAGGCTTTGCAAGCTTTGGAGGCTGACCACGACTATCTGACTGAGGGCGATGTCTTTACTGAGGATTTGATTCGCACGTGGATCGATTACAAGATGGATAAGGAAATCGTCCCCATGCGTTCACGTCCACATCCTTACGAATTCGCCCTCTACTACGACGTGTAAAACTTAGGCGACAGAGACAGTTTCGATGCAAGAACGCGCGCATTATCGCCGTCTCATGCGTTAGAATCACGTTGATAATCAACTAACAAAGGAGATTTTCGCATGGAAACCAGAGTCGCCGTGATTAGCATTGTCGTCACAGATGCAGACCGCGTTGACGTGCTGAATGAGTTGCTCCACGAATACTCGCAGCACATAATCGGTCGCATGGGGATTCCGTATCAAGAAAAAGGAATCAACATTATTAGCGTAGCCGTTGATGCACCTGTCGACGAGATTACTTCTCTGAGCAGTGCCCTCGATAGCTTGGACGGTATCAATGCCAAAGTAATCTACGCCTAAGTCTGGATAACATCCCCTGAAACCAAAGTGAGGGAAACCTGCGCACTGCGTCGGGCGTACCGAAACTGAGGAAGAAGCAAGATGTGCGAAAGAGAAACGTCAGCACGTAACACTATTTATCCAAACAGTGTTCTGAGCCCGATTCACAGCCTTGCTTCGTGGGGAAGCAGGGCTTTTTCAGTAGGTTCAGAAAGAGAATAAATGGGCACCCAACGAGAAGGAAAACTGCCACTGGCCTGGAAGTTCATACTTGTGCTACTGCCTTTCGTGGTAGCCATCATTGCGCTGGGAATCGGACGTATGTCAATCTCCCCTGCCGAGGTATTCGATGTGCTTTTTGCAAAGATAACGGGTGGGACTCCGGACTCGTCCGAACTTGTCACCAAGACGGTTATGCAGCTCCGCCTTCCGCGAATACTGCTTGCTATCCTTGTCGGCGCAGGTCTTTCGGTTGCGGGCTGTGCCTTCCAGAGCCTTTTCGCTAATCCTCTCGCCACACCAGATACTCTCGGAGTCGCAAGCGGTGCGGGCTTTGGCGCAGCGCTCGGAATACTTTTCGGCTTCAATCTCGTAGGAGTACAGATACTGGGGCTTCTCATGGGAATCCTGGCGGTCACTCTCACCTGGCTCGCCGGTTCAGGCAAAGACAAAGGCGGCCTCAGCTACATAGTGCTATCAGGCATAATGATAGGTTCACTCTTTTCTGCACTGATTTCTCTCATTAAATACGTCGCTGACGAGGAATCTCAGCTACCCGCCATAACCTACTGGCTGATGGGCGGACTCGATAAAGCAAACTATAAAAGCCTACTGCTGGGAGCCCCCGTCATTATCGCTGGCATCCTTCTTTTCATGCTGATTAGGTGGCGCATGAACCTGCTACCTCTCTCCGATGATGAGGCGAAAGCGTCGGGTGTCAATATACGCACACTCAGGGTAGTGACGGTAATCGCGGCTACAGCTATCACCGCATCGGCCGTTTCGATGTGTGGGCAGGTTGGCTGGGTGGGCCTTCTCATCCCACATATGAGCCGAATGATTTTCGGCAATAATCATCTTGCGATTGTGCCGGCGTCAGTAAGCCTCGGTGCGGCTTTTATGATAATCGTTGATACGACAGCACGCAGTATCAGCGCGGCGGAAATCCCGGTATCGATACTCACGGCCATAATAGGAGCGCCGTTCTTCATAGTTCTGATGAGAAGAAGTGGAGGCTGGCGAATATGAGCGGGATAAAGAGTACGGCCTCTAAAGCGCCGCTGGTAAAAATTGAAAACGGCAGCTTCGCTTATAAAGGTGGCAGGCAAATAATTGAAAATATCAATATCGCCCTGGAAGCGGGCGAGATACTTGCTGTGCTCGGACCTAACGGCACTGGCAAAACTACTCTTCTTCGCTGCATGATGGATATGCTGCACTGGGATAGCGGGCGCAGTCTCCTTGACGGAGAAGATATTCGCACAATGTCTCCGCAAAAGCTCTGGCAGAAAATGGCTTATGTGCCGCAGGCGCGGACGGCAACAGCCTCCTATACAGCATTTCAGACAGTGCTTCTCGGCAGAAGCAGCCGCATAGGCCCTTTCTCTTCGCCAAAAGACAGGGATTTGCAGGCGGCAGAGGAAGCATTGAAAAGGCTTGGCATACTCCATCTGGCAGACAAGGCGTGCCACGAGATGAGCGGAGGAGAACTCCAGATGGTGCTGATTGCCCGCGCAATGGCAGCAGAACCCAAGGTCCTTGTGTTGGACGAGCCAGAGTCGAATCTCGATTTTAAGAATCAACTGATAGTGCTTGATGCTATTTCTGCTCTTGCTGCGGAGGGCGTGGGCTGCATTTTCAACACGCACTATCCCGCCCATGCCCTGCAACGGGCAGATAAGTCACTTCTGTTGACGAAGAATGGCATGAGTATCTATGGACCGACGAAGTTCGTGGTGAGCGAGGACGATATACGGAGCATCTTCGGCGTCAACGCAATTATCGGCGACTTCGGGGCTAAGACTGGAAGAGTCCGAAGCGTTGTACCAATCAGTATCGCCGAGAGTAGGAATGCTTCTGGTTGACTTATCTGAAAAATAAGTAGAATCATGCTGGCGAAAGTTCTCTTGCTTATCCCAAAGAGAAGTAATAACAGCAGTAGGTAATGAGAAACGGAGAATGACGAATGATAAAAATAGCCATATACGGCAAAGGTGGCATCGGCAAGTCCACGACAGTCTCGAATGTCTCTGCCGCTTTGGCAGATATGGGCTACAAGGTGATGCAGATTGGCTGCGACCCGAAAGCCGATTCAACGCAAAACTTGCACGGCGGGGAGAAAATTACCACCGTGCTGGAGTTGGTCAGGGAGAAGAAGAATGATTTTGAGCTCTCTGATATGACGTGCGAAGGCTACGGAGGCGTTATTTGCGTTGAGGCTGGCGGACCTACACCGGGTCTTGGATGTGCCGGGCGTGGCATCATAGCAGCCCTTGATAAGCTCAAAGAAAAGGGTGCGTATGAAACCTATGAGCCGGACGTGGTGATTTATGACGTGCTGGGTGACGTTGTCTGTGGTGGTTTTTCCATGCCAATGCGAGGCGGATATGCGGACAAGGTCTTTGTGATTACCTCTGGCGAGAATATGGCATTGCATGCTGCGGCTAATATCGCCATGGCTCTCGACGGTTTTAAGGGGCGTGGCTATGCGGGACTTGGCGGAATTATTCTTAACCGCAGAAATGTTAAAGACGAAGATGCTAAGGTCGGCGAGCTCGCAGAGGACGTCGGCACAGAGATTATAGGAACGCTCAGCCGCAGCGAAACCGTAACCGATGCCGAGGATCGTGGCATGACCGTCATTGAGGCATTCCCGGACAGCGAGATGGCGGCCGAGTATAGAGCCCTCGCCGAAAAGCTTTTGGAAACCTGCGAAAAGGATGAAGTCCCACGTCTTTTGCCTCTTCAGAGCGCATAAGACCGCTAAAGAACAGAGAGATAGAGAATACGATGCTTACGAAAGTCAATGGAAAAGAAACGATTGTCCAGCTTGGAATGTCAGGGATTCCGCATGTAAAAGTCGCGGACGCGAAATTTCCTGCGCCGTTTACCTCGGGTCTTGAGTATGCGGCTCCTGCCCGCGGTACATGGAATATCGTCCACACGGGCATGTTGATTCCCGAGGCTCACGAGATATTTATCTGTGCCACCTGCTGCCTGCGCGGCGTTGTGCTTACGGCCGCCGAAATGGATGCTGCGGACAGGTTCTCCACAGTTGAGGTCCGCGAAGAGAATCTTCTCGATGGCAGCATGGAGGACCTCGCTATCGAGGGCGTTTCGGATATTATCAACAAACTCCCCAAGCGTCCGCCCGCTGTCCTCGTCTATACCAGCTGCGTCCATCATTTCACGGGCACGGATGTTGACATGATTTTTGCGACGCTGCGTGAACGCTTCCCCGATATTGATTTTACGGATTGCTATATGAATCCGATTATGAGAAAGAGTGGTCTGACGCCTGCCCAGCTGATGCGCTCGCGCCTTTATATGCTCCTGCATCCGCGCGAATTAAATCCAAAGGCAGTCGCCATTATCGGAAACGACCTGCCGACTAATAAGGACAGCGACCTCATGCAGGTCCTTGAGCGCGCTGAGGTCAAAATACATGAGATTACCTCATGTGAGACGTATGAGGAATATCAGGAGATGGCAGAAAGTAGCATCTACATTTCCTATTATCCCGAGGCTGCGCCTGGCGGAGATATGCTTGCCGAGCGTCTGGGCGGCAAACATCTCGTCATGCAATTCTCTTACGACTACGACGAAATCGACGAGACATTTGCCGAGCTTGCCACAACACTGGGCGTACCGGCGAGGACGGCAGAAGAGATTTCACAGCTTCGTGAACTCTGCGAGCAAGAACTTGCCGAGACGCTTGAACTTGTTGGGGATACTCCCGTCACCATCGACTATACGCACTCCACTCGCCCGCTTGGCTTGGCGCTTCTTCTGCTAAGGCATGGCTTTAACGTCACCAAGGTATACCTTGATGCCATAACCGCGGGCGACAAGCCTGCTTTTGAGGCTCTGCACAAGGAATATCCGAATCTGGAGCTGTATCCGACGGTCCATGCGAGTATGAGATTTGCTCAAGCGGTTAATGCGAATGAATCGTCAGACGACTCGGATGCCGAGAATACAGTCAAAGTTCTCGCAATCGGTCAGAAAGCCGCATATTTTGACAATACTAATTACTTCGTGAACGTGGTTGAAGGCGGCGGAATGCTGGGATATGAAGCTGTCTATACGACCGCGCGCGCGATGCGAGATGCCTACGAAAACGAGAAGGACATGGAAACTCTTGTCGGCGTTAAAGGTCTGGGATGCGGAAGCGGGTGCTGCATATGAGGCAAACATCCAGAATCATCTCGACATATTCCGCGGACACTATGGGTGTGTGCTCGGCATTGTTTGAGCTTGGCGGCATGACTATCATGCACGATGCTTCGGGTTGTAATTCGACATATACGACCCACGATGAGCCGCGCTGGTTCGACATGGATAGCATGGTGTATATTTCCGCGCTCACCGAGATGGAAGCCATTATGGGCGATGACGAGAAACTTCTCGGGGATATCGAGGAGGCGGCTTCGGCACATCACCCGAAATTCGTGGCGATTGCCGGAACACCGATTCCAACGATGACGGGTTTCGATTTTGAATCGGTTGCTTTGCTGGCTGAGTCTCGTACAGGTCTGCCGTGTATGGGCTTTTCGACAACTGGCATGAACACGTATATTCATGGCGCATCGATGGCATTCGAGGGGCTTGCACGCCGTTTTGTTGAGCCTCCGAGCGTCGAGAATCGTGAAGGCGCCAAACTGCGCGCAAACGTCATCGGTCTGACCCCACTTGATTTTTCTATCAACGGTCAGGACCGCGCTATCGTTGAGTGGCTTGAAGAAATAGGCTTCGAGGTGATATCGACATGGGGTATGAACTGCACTCTTGAGGATATCTCGCGTGCTTCTGAGGCTGATGTGAACCTTGTTGTTTCTGCTTCGGGTGTCGCTGCGGCACACGTTCTCTATGAACGGTTCGGCACACCGTATGTGACCGGACTTCCTATTGGCACAGAACAAAAACAAGCACTTGCCGATATGCTGTTGAGCTACGCGAAACAGGCCGAGAACGTCGACAAAACTCGTGGCGATAACCCTGCTCTTACACAAAAAAATCCTCATTTGAACAAGAACGGAACAATATGTGTCATAGGAGAAGCTGTTATGTCTCTGGCTCTGGCGAATGCAATCGAGTTTGAGACAGGGCAGGATACCGAAGTCCTCTGTGCCACTGAACCTATGTGGGTGAGGCTCCGCGAAAAAGACTGCCTCACGCCTGATGAGGAAGATATTACCGAGGAGCTTGCGCGCTTGCATGAGCAATTAAAACTCG
Source organism: Actinomycetaceae bacterium (assembly GCA_017539125.1). Taxonomy (GTDB): domain Bacteria; phylum Actinomycetota; class Actinomycetes; order Actinomycetales; family Actinomycetaceae; genus RUG11864. Next base: position 16,134 of record JAFYHO010000129.1, read on the forward strand.
CGGCGGTCATAGCGGATCCGCTGTACAAACCAATCGTCCCCGAGGATGTCCGTTTTATCTCGCTTCCTAGCGAAGCATTCTCGGGCCGTCTCTATCGAGACAGTATTCCCAATCTCGTCCGCGATTTCGATACTTTTGTGTCGAATCTGGACGGATAATCCACAAACGTCCCACCTTCACGTCAGTGAAGAATGGGAAGTAAATAAACCGTCACAATGCCTCGTAGAGGTTTTCTGAATATGAAGGAGACTAAATATGAAGAACACATCAACGCAGTGCACAAGCACTGTAGGCAAACGCCTAAGGAGGTCAAAGCCGCTGGTCGCGCTTATGGCCTTCGCTATGGCGCTCACGTCACTCACAACACTCTCCGCGTGTAGCAGTGAAACTGACAACTCCGGTGCAAGTACACAGACAATCACCGTCACTGATCATCTCGACAAACAAGTGGAGATACCAGCAAATATCGAGAGAATTGCCGTATGCGATATCCTCCCGATTCCAAGCGTGCTCACAGTATTCTTTGATTCCGCAGACAAAATTGTCGGCATGTCGGAGCCAAGCAAAACTGCGGCAGCAAATGGACTTTTGGGAGAACTTTATCCCGAGATTCTCAATGCTGAGACAGGCTATATCGATGGCAGCAATGTCAATATGGAAGAGCTTGCAAAGCTGAAGCCAGACGTGGTGATTTATAGCGCCTCGAGCCCGGAGCTCGGTGACCAACTTACAGAGGCAGGTTTTGCCGCTGTGGCTATTTCCGTCAACAAATGGGACTATGACTGCATCGAGACTCTTAACCACTGGATTGAGCTTCTCAACCAGATGTTCCCTGAAAATGCCAAGGCTGATTTGGTCGAAACCAAGTCGAATGAGATGTACAAGCTTGTGCAGGACAGGGTGAAGGATATTCCAGATGAGGAAAGAGCAAATGCATTCTTCCTTTTCCAGTACAGCGATACAACACTCGTGACCTCGGGCAAGCAGTTCTTCGGTCAATGGTGGGCTGATTCAATCGGCGCAAAGAATGTTGCGGTCGAACTTGAGTCGGACAATTCTGTGCCTGTCAATATGGAGCAGGTCTACACTTGGAATCCAGACCTCATTTTCATCACCAACTTCAACACCTATTATCCCGATGACCTCTACAACAATACTGTGGAGGGATACGACTGGAGTTCTGTGCAGGCCGTCAAGGACAAGAAAGCATACAAGATGCCGCTCGGTGCGTATCGAAGCTACACACCTGGAGTTGACTGCCCAATCACTCTCCTGTGGATGGCTAAGACGGCTTATCCGGAGAAGTTCGAGGATATGGACGTCATCAAGGAAGCTAAGGATTACTACAAGGAAGTATTCGGAATCGATCTTACCGATGATCAAGCAAAGTCAATATTTGAGCCTGCGCAGAGCGCTGGCGGTGGCTTTTCTTATCAGTAACTCTTCCCGTCGTTGTTCGGTGCTTCGCACCTTCCACAACTTCCTATTCGGCTCCACCTTCGACGTTTTCCTCGCTACAGTCTCGTGAAAGCGAGCTTTCACGGAC
>JAFYHO010000018.1 GCA_017539125.1 Actinomycetaceae bacterium
AAAGACGTCGTCGGGCGCTACCAGACAATGATTGGCAAGCGCGTCGAGCGCCGCTTCGGCTGGGACACTCACGGTCTGCCCGCCGAGCTCGAAGCAGAAAAAGCCCTCGGTATTACCGATAAATCTGAGGTTGAGGGCGAGGGTGGAATTGGCATTAAAGCTTTCAATAAAGCTGCCGCCGAGGGGGTTATGAAATACACCCGCGAATGGGAAGAATACGTCACCCGCCAAGCCCGCTGGGTCGATTTCGAGAATGACTACCGCACCCTCAATCCGGAGTTCATGGAGTCCGTCATTTGGGCATTCAAGCAGCTCTATGACAAAGACTTGATTTACGAGGGCTTCTCGGTGCTTCCATACTGCTGGAATGACCAGACGCCTATCGCCAACCACGAGTTGAAGATGGACGACGACATCTACCTAGACCGCACCGACCAGACCGTCACTCTCGGCCTGCGCATGGAAAGCGGCGAGCTGGCGCTTATTTGGACGACCACCCCCTGGACGCTGCCCTCCAATTTGGCAGTGACCGTCCACCCCGATGTCGATTATGCGACTGTCGCCGTTGCAGAGGGCGATTTGGCTGGCGAGCGCGTTATTATTGCCCGCGATCTAATTGAAAGCTATGCCAAAGAACTCGGTGAAAACCCCGAAGTGGTTTCCGTGTGCAAGGGCAGCGAGCTGCTTGGCAAGCGCTACTATCCCGCATTCGACTATTTCGACAACCCCGAGGGGCGTGAGGTCGTCGGCGAGAACGCATGGACGATTATCGGTGCAGACTATGTGACCACCGAGGACGGTACTGGCTTGGTCCATACCGCTCCCGCATTCGGCGAAGACGATATGAACTCCTGTAAAGCCGCTGGTATTGGCGCTGTTGTGCCCGTCGATGATGCAGGCAAATTCACTTCGGCAGTCTCCGACTATGCCGGAATGCAGGTTTTTGAATCCAACCGCTATGTGCTCTCCGATTTGCGCGAGGGGACAGGCCCGATGGAGCGCCTTGCCGTTGACCGTCGCCCTGTGCTCGTACGTCAGGCGTCTTATACGCACTCCTATCCGCATTGCTGGCGCTGCCGCGAGCCACTGATTTACAAGGCCGTCGGCTCGTGGTTCGTCAAAGTGACCGCGATTCGTGACCGCATGGTCGAGCTCAACCAAGAAATCACCTGGATTCCCGACCATATCAAGGACGGCATTTTTGGCAACTGGCTCAAGGGCGCTCGCGATTGGGGCATTTCCCGTAATCGCTTCTGGGGCAGCCCGATTCCCGTGTGGCAATCGGATAACCCCGACTATCCACGTATCGACGTCTATGGTTCGCTCGAAGAAATCGAGCGTGATTTTGGGCGCCTGCCACTCGACGACGAGGGGAATGTCAATCTGCACCGTCCCTACATCGACGACCTAGTGCGCCCCAATCCTGACGACCCCACAGGGCAGTCGATGATGCGTCGCGTACCCGAAGTGCTTGACACATGGTTCGATTCCGGCTCGATGCCCTATGCGCAAGTGCATTATCCTTTTGAGAATCAAGAATGGTTCGAGACGCATTACCCGGGCGATTTCATCGTCGAATACATCGGGCAGACCCGCGGTTGGTTCTATAATCTGCATGTTTTCGCCACCGGTATTTTCGACAAGCCCTCATTCTTGAACTGCGTCTCCCACGGTATCGTTTTGGGTGATGACGGGCGCAAGATGAGCAAGTCTCTGCGGAACTATCCGGACGTCAACGAGGTGTTTAACAAGTACGGCTCGGACGCTATGCGCTGGTTCTTGATGAGCTCGCCCGTGGTGCGTGGCGGTAACCTCATCGTCAAAGAAGAAGGAATCCGCGATACCGTCCGCCAGATTCTTCTGCCGATTTGGAACTCGTATTACTTCTTCGCCCTTTACGCTGATGCGTGCAACGGGGGAGAGGGCTATCACGCTTCCAAACTGGCTTGGGACGATGCTTCTGTGGTTGCTGGGCTGGACGTTCAGGACCGCTATCTGCTCGCGCACACTGCGCGCCTTGTCCGCACAGTCAAAGAACAGCTGGACGCTTACGATATTCCCGGCGCTTCCGATACTGTTCGCGGCTATGTCGATATCCTGACTAATTGGTATGTGCGCACGAGCCGCGAACGCTTCTGGGACGAGGATACGGCGGCATTCGACACGCTCTACACCGCTTTGGTGACTTTGTGCGAGGTTGCTGCTCCGCTGCTGCCTTTGCTGACCGAAGAAATCTGGCGCGGCCTGACGGGAGAGCGCTCGGTTCACTTGGCTGACTATCCGAGTGTGCCTACGACTGTTGACGACGACGAGCTGCTTGCCCAAATGGACGAGGTGCGCGCTGTCGTCTCGGCGGCACACGGCCTGCGCAAGGCGAATAAGCTGCGCGTGCGCCAGCCGCTTCGCACCCTGACGGTCGTCACCGACCAAGACTTGAGCGCTTTCGCTTCGCTGATTGCCGGCGAGGTGAATGTGAAGAGTGTGGCGCTTGAAAGCGTAGAGAGTGCAAATATGCAGGTTGTCCGTGAGCTTGCTGTGTTGCCACGCGAGCTTTCGCCTGAGCTGCGCAAGCGCACCTCGGAACTGTTCAAGGCTGCCAAGTCCGGCGCGTGGGAAGAAACCGAGAGTGGTGTGCGCCTGCTGGTCGAGCCCGCCGTTGAGCTTGCCGAGGGGCAATACACACTGACTACTCAGGTGCAGGCTGACGAGGGCACGGTCGCTTCGGCTCTGCCGTCCGGTTCGTATATCGCCCTTGATACCGAGGTAGATGCCGAGCTGGAAGCCGAGGGCTTTGCCCGCGATTTGGTGCGCCAGATTCAAGACGAGCGCAAGAACGCCGGCTTGCATGTGGCTGACCGTATCGCGCTGACGCTGCGCGTACCCGCCGAGCGCGTCGAGGCTGTGCAGGCTCATCTGGACTTCATCAAGCGCGAGACTTTGGCGCTTGAAGCTTCGGTGGAAGCCACCGATGTTGACAAGCCGGAAGTCGCCGTCGCCAAACTCTAATCCCGCCCGCGGGGGTATTCCCTTTCCGTCATTGCGAGCGAGCGAGCCTTGCGAGCGACGCGGCAATCTCCACTCCCCGTCGTTGCGAGGAAGGCGCTTTGCGCCTGACGAAGCAATCTAGAGTGAGGGGATTGCAATACTGGGACTGGAGATTGCTTCGGTCGCTAGTGCTCCCTCGCAACGACGTATTGGGGGGCCCAATAGCGCTTTCTTTCATTTGTGTAAGAAAAGCCCGCCATTATGCCTGCCCGTATTAGGCTTAAACCGTCCTTGGGACATCCCTAAGCCCAATCCGCTTACCTAGATATGGAGAGACGTCATGATGAAGAAAAAGATTCTCGCAGCTGCCGCCCTCGCAGGCGCAGGAGCATTGCTGGCAGGCTGCGGCTCGTCTGCCTCAGTGATGAGCATTGACCCTGAATCTACCCTTGCCATCATCGAATTGGCGAATATAGATATGAGTAGCGTTGATGATGTCAGCGAAGAATACAAGCTGCTTGTCGTCTCTCAAGACGGCTCGACACAGGTAGTTGAAGCGAAAGACAAGGGCGCTTTCCTCATTGACTGGGCAGAAGATTCCCTCTTCATCGCTGACTCCCAGTCTGATACATGGCTTCAGGCAGGCAAAGAGCCGCTCGTCCATGATGATCCTCGGGATATGTCGAGAGCTTTTTCTATTGTCGGGCTTGACGATAAGGGCAGTGTTCTCATTTCTTCCCACGAAGGAGAAGGCGATGAGGTTGCCTATAGCGTCGTGAACAAAGAGGGAGTAGAGAAGGCGACTTCTAAAGAGTTTATTTACTCTTTCGGCACGTGTGGGGAGGCGACCTACGGCCTGTCCGTCAACGAAGATTATATGAACCAGAACATAGATGACGCGGATTTCGAATCCATGAGCGAAGAAGAAATAGAGAAGGAGTTTTCTTCAGTAACCTACGATTCGCGTGCGGAAATGAACTTGTTTGCAGTGGTCAAGGGTGGAAAAGTCGATATTTCGCGCGTTGGGCAGCATAGCGCGATTATGGACGGCGTTATGCTTTTGGGGCCGAGTCTTGCCTGTGAGGGCGAGGAGCTTGTTGGTCTTGTTTTGCAAAACGAGGTCGATGGCGGCTTGTATAACCGCACTAAAGAGACGGGTGAGTCTGTCGATTTTAATGTGGAGGATTACAAGATCGGCTCTGACGAATGGGGTTATAACGTGTTGACTCTTGAGCGTTGGAATGTGAATACTGGCGAGCGCACGGTTGTGCCTGTGACGGGCGAGGACGGGAAGCCTTTTGTGAAGGCTCCTCAGTTGGTGATGTCGGCCTCGATGGGCGCGTCCTCTGTGCATGACGGTACGCTGTATTGGGTTGACGCTCTTGGTCGTTTGGTGGCGACCGATGTGCAGACGGGTAAGTCGAAGGCTCTCTCGGATTCTTTGCAGACCAGTTCTAATATGGACGAGTTGGGGCAGATTTTTGCGTCGTTCCACGAGGGGAATGTGAGCGTGCTCGTCCACAGCGATGCTGATCCTTCGAAAGACCGCATTGTGAGCCTTGAGATTCCCAGCGGTAAAGAGATTGTGAGTGTTGATGTGCCGAATTTGGGTGGTCTGGTCGAAGCGATCGATATGAATGATGAGAACGCGATGAGCTCAATGACATCAATGACTAGTATCTCCGCTCTCTACGCCAACCCTCACCCCAAGGGCTAGTCCTTAGTTTTCTCATTATTGCTTCGCCTGCTCGCTTGGGTAGGCGAAGCAATTTTATTCCCATCTCATCTCGTGTTGCTATTTTTTGTCCATGGGCTTTGCTAGGGTTAAAGAAGTTCGCCCTGACCCGTGTGACTGATTGTGTGTTACCTGCACAGTCCTCGACAGACGATAGAAAGGCTCACGATGAAAGTGGAAGCGCAAAAAGCCGAGTTGCACCGCACTATTTGGCGTATGGCTAATGATTTGCGTGGCAGTGTTGACGGTTGGGATTTCAAGGCTTATGTGCTTGGTATGCTCTTTTACCGTTTCATTTCGGAGAACTTGGCGGCGGCAGCCGAAGAAACTGAAGCTGAGGGTTTTTCCTATGCGGCTTTGTCTGACGAGGAAGCGGATTATGGGCGCGTGGATTTGGTGAAAGAAAAGGGCTATTTCATTTACCCCTCGCAATTGTTCTGTAATGTGCGTGCACGGGCGCATGGGGACGAGAATTTGAATGAGACGCTAGAGCAGGCGTTTAATGCGATTGAGAATTCTGCTATTGGTACTGATTCGGAAGATGATTTGCGGGGTCTTTTCGCTGATGTTGACGTGAATTCTGCGCGTCTTGGCCCGACTGTGATTAAACGTAATCAGAAGTTGGCAGCGCTTCTTGACGCGGTGGGAGATTTGGATTTTGGGCGTTATTCTGATGCCTCTATTGACGCTTTTGGTGCGCGCGAGAATGTGGAGTATTTTGCCCAGCTCGCGTCGATTGAGGATATTGCTGGTAATGATTACAACTTGAGCGTGTCGAGCTATGTCGAGCCGGAGGACACCCGCGAGGTTATTGACATTACGGAGTTGAATGCGGAGATTGCTCGTATTGTGGAGCGCCAAGCCGAGTTGCGCTCCCAAATCGACGCAATCGTCGCCGACTTGGAGGGAGATGTAGCATGAGCAATTTGATGAAACAAGACGAGAGCTACGCTGTGTGGATTGCTGAACTAAAAGAGCGATATCGTGCCGCACAGATTAAAGCTTCAGTTGCTGTGAACATTGAGATGCTTTCCTTTTATTGGAAACTGGGACGGGATATTCATAGCATGCAGGCTGAGAATCGTTATGGTTCGGATTTTTATGAGATGTTGAGTCAAGATTTGTGCAGTGCGATTACTGATGCCAAAGGATTTTCGCCAAGAAATCTACGTTATATGAAAAGCTTCTACGAGCTTTTTCCTGAAAATATGGCAAATTTGCCGCAAGTTGAGGCAAATTTGGTTTCTGCAGAAGATGGGGACGAAGTAAATTTGCCACAAGTTGTGGCAGAATCTGATAACCGTACATTATCACTACCCGAAAGCGCGTTTCCGTTAATTCCGTGGGGGCATATCCGAACGATTATCGATAAGTGTAAAGGTGACCGTGAAAAGGCGCTCTTTTACGCACGTAAGACATTGGAAAACAATTGGTCGCGTGCAGTGCTTCTCAATTTCCTTAGTACTGATTTGTATGACCGTCAAGGTAAAGCTGTAAGTAACTTTACTGCTACGCTGCCTGAGCCGCATGGTGACCTTGCCCAAGAAATAACCAAAGACCCGTATAGCTTCAACTTTCTCACTATCCAAGAGCGTTATAACGAGCGTGAGCTCAAGGATGCACTGATGGACAACATCACTGCATTTTTGCTGGAGTTGGGTAGAGGGTTTGCATTTGTTGGTCGCGAATACCGTTTGAGGGTAGGTGAAACCGAACAGTTTATCGACTTGCTGTTTTACCATATCCACCTACGGTGCTATGTGGTTGTGGAAGTTAAGGCTGTGCCTTTTGAGCCTGGATTTATTGGGCAACTAGGTACGTATGTTTCAGCGGTGAATCATATTCTTGCGGAAGAAAATGACCAGCCTGCGCTTGGTTTGCTTATCTGTCGTAATAAAGACGATGTGTTGGTGCGCTATGCACTCGAAGGCTCAAAACAGCCTATTGGCATCTCGGAGTATGAGCTCACGAAGCTAATTCCCGATGAGTTCAAGGGAAGTATGCCCACTATTGAGGAGATTGAAGCTGAATTGTCAGGTCTGGAGGAGATGAATAATGAGCAGGATTGATGAGTTGGTTGTCGAGTTGTGTTTCCAAATCGACGCTATCGTTGCCGACTTGGAGGGTAAAAATGACTAAGGATTTTGTTTCGCACGGAGACGTGGTGTTGTATGAGGCGAAAGACGGAAATGTTCGTTTGAATGTGCAGCTAGATGGCGAGACTGTGTGGCTTACGCAGCCTCAGATGAGCGTGCTGTTTGGGCGCGATGTTTCTGTTATAAGAAAGCATGTTAAAAATGTCTATGAAGAAGGTGAATTGGAAGAAGAGTCAACTAGGGCAAAAATTGCCTTAGTTCAAAATGAGGCTGGGCGTAGCGTTGAGCGCCAGGTGGATGCTTTTAACCTAGATGTTGTTATTTCGGTGGGCTACCGGGTGAAGTCGGTCGAGGGTGTACGTTTTCGCCAGTGGGCTACAAAAATTCTGAGAGAGTACGCAATCAAAGGTTTTTCCCTTGACGATGAGCGGCTGAAAGAGGGCAGAAGCCGTTATTTCCGTGAGCTTTTGCAGCGTGTGCGCGATATTCGTTCTAGTGAGCGAAATCTTTACCAGCAGGTGACTGATATTTATGCGACTTCTATCGATTACGATTCCAAGAGTAAAACGACGCGCGAGTTTTTTGCCACGGTTCAAAACAAGTTGCATTACGCTGCGCATGAACATACTGCGGCTGAAATTGTTTTTGAGCGGGTCAGTCGAGGCAAGCCTTTTGTTGGCATGACGAATTTTAAGGGCGATTATGTGACGCGTGAAGATGTGGGGATTGCAAAGAACTATTTGACCGAGAAAGAGCTGCAAACGCTAAATCTTATTGTTTCTCGTTTTTTGGACTATGCCGAGTTGCAGGCGCTCGAAGAGCGCGCGATGACGATGCAGGATTGGATTGACGAGCTTGATAGGGAAATTGTCAATACGCGCCGCGCTTTGCTAGAGGGTAAAGGGGTTGTTTCGCATAGGCAGGCGATTGAGAAGGCTGAAGAGGAATTTGAGGCGTATCGCGCGAAAGAAATGCGCGAGCTTGAAAGCGATTTTGATCGAGCAATCAAACAGCTGGAGGGCGATTCCCGTGAGCAAGATTGATGAAAAAGTCAGTTATTCGAATTCTTCGAATAACTGAAGCTGTGGTTTTTGGTATGAAAGGGTTAGACTAGAAGGTAGATATTAGGAGGCAATGATGAGTATTGCAGTAGCGGAAAAGTTGACGTGGGACGAGCGTATTAATGCGCTTGCTCCTGCACATCAGAAGTTGTTAGGTGACTTGGTGGACGAGTTCACCAAGATTGATAGCGCCCAGCTTACAGAACCTGAGAAGTATTCCAAAGAGTGGTATATCGCCAAAATTCAAAAGGGTTTTGACGAGGTTGACGCTGGTCTTGCCGAAGATGGTGACGTTGTAGTTGAGCGAGTGATGAAAGCGCGTGGCTTGTGGTGACGTATCGTTTTGAGATGATTCCTGCATCCGAGAAGGATTTCGATGAACTTGTAGCGTATTTTATGGAGTCAGCAAATTTTGTAGATAATGCGCGTATAAAAGCTGAATCGTTTTATGAACAAATGCGTTCTGTTGTGGACTATCCGCGCCGTTTCCTGTGTGTTACGGGAAACGTGTGGAATGGTCAAGAGGCTCGGTATAAAGTTATTGGTCGTTCTGTTGTGTTCTTTGAGATTGACGAGGAATTGTCTGTTGTGCGCGTCTTAAGGATTCTTGATTATCGCCAGGACTTAAAAGACTATTTTGGTGTTGACCATGAGCAAGATTGATGGGTTGTGTGTTAATCTGCCAGCCAATTGAGTAGAGTGCCGCCCCTCCGTCATTGCGAGCCTGCCGTCAAGTCAGGCGTGGCAATCTCGAGATCGCTTCGGTCGCTTCGCTCCCTCGCGACGACGGAATGGGTATGATGTAGGCGGTCCGGGAAAGAGAGAGGGACGGTTATGGCTGAGGAATTAGAGGATAAGGACTTCACAGAGGCGCTAGAGGCGATGTTGGCCACGGGTCTTATCGCCGATACGAGTCTTGTCGCAGAGATAGCTGCCGACGATGAAAATGCAGGCGCTTCTGACGAGGACGCTGCCAGTCAGTCTGGTCAGCGTACCCCCCAAAGCCCAGAAGAGCTGGCGCGAAGCGTCGAATTGGACAAGCGCGTTGACGACATCTACCAGGGCATTCTCACCCGCGCTCCCGAACACAAAGTTCAGCCCTCACTCGAACGCGTCGAGATGTGCCTTGACTATATGGGCAATCCCCACCACTCTTTCCGCTCCATTCACATCACCGGCACCAATGGCAAAACCTCGACCGCACGCATGTGCGAAGCACTCGTGCGCGAATCAGGACTACGCACAGGCCGTTTCACCAGCCCACACCTGTCCAATGTGCGCGAGCGAATCTGTATCGACGGCCAAGCAATCTCACGCGAAGCCTTTATCGAAGCATGGGAAGACGTAGAGCCCTGCATTGCAATGACCGACCAAGCCAGCCTCGCTAAAGGCGGGCCGCGCATGAGCTTCTTCGAAGTCTTTGTCGTCATGGCATACGCAGCGTTCGCCGCTGCCCCCATTGATGTCGCTATCGTCGAAGTCGGCATGGGTGGAAAATGGGACGCCACCAACGTCATCAACTCCGATGTGAGCATACTGATGCCCATCGGTATCGACCACGAAAAATGGCTCGGCTCCTCCCTCGAAGAAATCGCCGAAGAAAAACTCGGAATCGTCAAAGAAAATAGCACCCTCGTTTGTGCCAAACAAAGCGATACCGTCGCCACAATGGCGCGAGAGCGCGCCCGCGACATGAACACTAAGCTCATCGAATACGGCGAGGAATTGCGTCTGCTGAGCACTGAAGAAGCCATCGGTGGGCAGATGATAAGCATACAAACCCCCTGCGCGCGCTACGAGGGAATACCACTCGCCCTGCGTGGACACTACCAAGGTGAAAATGCTGCTGTTGCCCTTGCGGCAGTCGAAGCGTTCTTCGGCGGAACGCTCTCCGGTGATATCGTCGAACACGCTTTCATGTCCGTCACCTCGCCCGGCCGCCTTGAAGTCGTGCGTACGTCGCCGCGCATTATTCTCGATGCCTGCCATAACCCGCACGGCGCTACAGCCACCGCCGAAGCACTTGAAGAATACTTCCCCGGGCGCAAAGTCGCCATTATGGCAATGATGGCAGACAAAGACATCGAGGGAGTGCTCGGCATTTTTGAACCCGTCTTTGAAGAAATCATTGTTACGGGTATGGACACTGAGCGGGCCGCCAGCGCCGAAGATATGGCAGAAATCGCCCGCGACGTCTTCGGCTACGACCGTGTCATGGTCAAAGAAGATCTCCTTGAAGCAATCGACCTCGCCACCGCCCGTGCCGAAATCGACGATTCTCAAGCAATGGCAAGCCCCTCCGTTGTCATTTGCGGCTCAATCCACCTCATCGGCCACGCCCGTGATCTGCTTCAAGTCAGCCCTCCGGACGGAGCATAAAACCGCCCCACACGCGTATCCGTATAACTGCGTTAGGCGATACGAGCAATTACAATGAGGGCTATGGCTACTGAAAAAATACTTGTTCTTATCAAACCCGACGGTGTACGCCGTAATCTCACCGGCGAAGTCTTTGCCCGTATTGAGCGCAAAGGCTACGTCCTCGAAAATCTCGCATGGCAAGAGCCTGACCGCGATAAACTCGCCCAGCACTACGCCGAGCACAGCGGCAAACCGTTCTATCCCGGTCTGCTCGACTACATGAGCTCAGGGCCGATTGTTGCCGCTGTTTTCTCAGGTGAAGAAGTTATCGCGGGCGTGCGTTCCTTGTGCGGCGCTACTGACCCGACTGTTGCAGCTCCCGGCACTATCCGCGGAGACTTCGGGCGCAATTGGGGCAGTGGCAGGCTTGAAAATATCGTTCACGCCTCCGATTCTCCCGAGAGCGCCGAGCGTGAAATCTCTATCTGGTTCGCCTAATCTTTTACCGTCGTCGCGAGGGAGGACGAAGTCCGACCGTGGCGATCTCCTAGTTGAGATTGCTTCGTCGCACCTTTGGTGCTCCTCGCACAACGACGAGCGGAAGGTCCGTGAAAGCTCGCTTTCACGAGACTGGAGTGAGGAAGTTGTGGAAGGCGGCGAAGCCGCCGAACAACGACGGGGATGGAGAGGGAGGAGAAAAGCCACAGGCTTTTGTCCACCACTTTCGCCACTAATACGCATATTCTTGGAGTGTGCATCTAAAGACCCTAACGCTCCGTGGCTTCAAATCCTTTGCAACAGCCACTACTTTGCGTTTTGAACCCGGCATTAACGTCGTTGTCGGGCCGAATGGGTCAGGCAAATCCAATGTTGTTGACGCTCTGGCATGGGTCATGGGTGAGCAGGGCGTTAAGCACTTGCGGGGCGGGCAAATGGCAGACGTCATTTTTGCCGGCACGAACACCCGCCAGCCCCTCGGACGCGCAGAAGTCTCACTCACCATCGACAACTCTGACGGTGCGCTCCCTATCGACTATTCCGAAGTCACTATTTCGCGCACAATCTTCCGCTCAGGCGGCTCGGAGTACGCCATTAACGGCACGCC
>JAFYHO010000130.1 GCA_017539125.1 Actinomycetaceae bacterium
ATATAAGTATTTATTTCGCAAATAGAAAAAAGCGATGCCGATTTACATCTTTCGCAGCTCGGTGGAAATAGCGTGGAGGCTGTCGGCGCAAGCATAGTCGGCGCATACGTTCAACTCAATGCTCGCCGTGAAAGGGTTTTCGCCCATGAAGTCCGTCGGGTCAGTACCTAACGTCTCAATCTGTTCGGCCAGAGCCTGCTCGGCTGTCACCAAGGTGAGCTGTCGGGTGTATGGTTCCAATTCCAGTCGTTGCATGAGTTGCTCCGTTGCCACGGAATCAAGGTCGTCATCTAAAAGCAGTGTCACCGTCAACGTCTCGCGTACGTTTTCGGACAGACGATAAGCTCCCAATGAGCACAGCACGAGCAGTCCCAACAGCGTGAGCACCAATGTCGTGCTCAGACATGAAGTGAACCACTGCATTCGTCCCAAACCGCGTCCTCTGCGTTTCTTCATTTTTATCATATTTTGCCCTCTTTATCTTTCAATATTTCAATTTTTCAATTTTTCAATCTTTCAATTTTTCAATTTTTCAATGTGTGCAATATTTATTCACCACTGAAAAGACACGGAAATTTCACAGAAAAGACACGGAAACACCTGTTCTCAAGACGCAGCTTTCTGTTTTTTCCATTTTTGATTTCTGTGACTTTGTCATCTTTGCAACACTCGCGGAAATACATTCTAACATACACAGACCCTTGTAGCTTGAGGTTTCCGTGTGTTTCCGTTGTCGTTTCCGTGTGTTTCCGTTGTTCTCAATATTTCAATGTTTCAATGTTTCAATCTTTCAATCTTTCAATCTTCAATAGCCCCCTTCAGCGTTGCCGAACTGATCTCGTTTATCCTCACCATGACGCGGTCGCCAACGCGCAACGAGCCGCGGTCAAAGACCACGACGCGGTTCTGCTCCGTGCGTCCGAAGAGCTGCTCGCGGCTGCGCTTGCTGACGCCCTCAACGAGCACCTCTGCCACTTTTCCCACCTGTCGCGCATTGGCCTCGGCGCTGAGTTGTGTCTGTAGATCAATGAGTTCCTGCAGGCGGCGAAGCTTCACCTCCTCTGGCACGTCGTCGGGCAGATGCTTGGAGGCATAGGTTCCGGGACGCTCGCTGTATTTGAACATGAAGGCCGAATCATAACCCACCTCGCGCATCAGTGACAACGACATCTGATGATCCTCCTCCGTCTCTGAGCAATAGCCCACGAATATGTCCGTTGAGAGGCCGCAATCGGGAACGATACGTCGTATGGCTTCCACGCGGTCGAGGTACCATTCGCGTGTGTATTTGCGGTTCATGAGTTGCAATATGCGGTTGCTGCCGCTCTGCACAGGCAGATGTATGTGCCGGCACACGTTAGGCTCTTCGGCAATGACACGCAGCGTCTCGTCGCTCATGTCCTTCGGGTGGCTTGTCGTGAAGCGCACGCGCATCTCAGGCACGGCGCGGGCCACAGTGCGAAGCAGGTCAGGGAAATGAATTGTGGATTGTGAATCGTGCGCTCGAGCTTGCTCGCTTGACACTTCAAGAATCGTGAATTGATACGAATTCACATTCTGCCCCAGCAGCGTGACCTCTTTGAAACCGCGGTCACGCAGATCGCGCACCTCGCGCAGTATGCTTTCCACGTCGCGGCTGCGCTCACGTCCGCGTGTATAGGGTACAATACAATAATGGCAGAAATTATTACAGCCGCGCATGATGCTGACGAAGCCGCTGATGCCTCCGGCGTGCAGACGCTGCGGCACCACGTCACGATAGGTCTCCGTGGTCGAGAGCTCAACGTTGATGGCCTTCTGCCCTAATTCAGCTTGTGCAATGAGGTCAGGCAGAGTCATATAAGCATCCGGTCCGCACACGAGATCTACACCGTGTTCGGTGAGAAGGGTGTCCTTGACGCGTTCTGCCATGCAGCCTAACACGCCTATGATGAGGCTGCCGCGACGGCGGCGCACTGAGCGCAGAAACTCCAGCCGCGACAATATCTTTTGCTCGGCATTGTCGCGCACGGAGCAGGTATTTAGGAAAACGGCGTCAGCTTCGTCGAGTGATGTGCATACCTCATAACCTGCCATCTGCATGATGGAGGCCACGACCTCGGAGTCGGCCACGTTCATCTGACAACCGTATGTCTCGATGTAAAGTTTACGCATAATTTGGGAAATCGGCTGCAAAGATACAACCTCAGAAAGGCGAAGTCAAGTAAAATGCAAAAAAACTTTGTTTGAAAGCACATTTTCTTCACAATAAAAACAAAAAAATGCCCATTCAGCAAATAAATAGTAAATCGAAAATGGTTAAATCGCAAATTTTATTTACCTTTGCGCCCGAAATAACAAAGTTATCAACTTTAAATTTTTCAACTTTAAACCTCTTAAACCTCTTAAACCTCTTAAACTTTAAACTTCTTAAACTTCTAAACATTAAACTTTCAACTATATGATTCGTCGTATCACTGCTGCAGAAGCCGCAGCACAAATCGAGAACGGCCACACGCTGGGTCTCTCGGGCTTCACTCCTGCCGGCGTACCTAAGTGTGTAACCGCAGCCCTGGCCGAGAAGGCTCATGTCGAGCATGAGGCTGGCCGTCCATTCAAGGTCAATCTCTTCACCGGTGCCAGCACGGGACAAAGCTGTGACGGCGTGCTGGCCAACGAGCAGGCCATAGGTCTGCGCCTGCCTTACACCACCAATCCCGATTTCCGCAAGCACGTG
>JAFYHO010000131.1 GCA_017539125.1 Actinomycetaceae bacterium
CGTCGTCACACCGCACGCGCAAGCAGAGCCAGCGCAACATCGAAGACTATGCCAGCATCGTGGAGGCCGACGACGACCAGCCGCAGCAGGAATACGCCTCAGAATATCGCGGACGCGTGCAGAACCGACAGGTGGAACTCACGCCGCAACCGCTTTTTGCGCTGTCCTTCCACCGCGCCACAAACGGAGTAAGCCGCTACATGCCATTCCACAAGAGCATAGATGCACTGAACTCAACGGGCCTCCTCAGCTGGGACGTATATATCACCAACCACGAGCCGCAGCTCAGCGAGTCAGAGCTGCAACGGCATTTTGCCGACATCGCCAGCCTCACGGTACGCATCGACCAGACGCCTGCCACAGACACGCAGACGTTGGCCACGCTATACTTCGGCCGCGCGCTCCACGAATACCACGTGCGCGACTTCGACTCCGCTTGCCATGACCTGGAACGCGCTACGGCGCTGCGCGCCGACGACGTCCTCTCCAGCATGTTGCTGGCACAGGTACGTTCGCGGCAGGCCGAGGTCCTCGCCGCAGAGTCTGATGCCGAGAGCCTCACAGCGCGTCTCGGCGCCAGCGCAGCCCTCGACGAGATGCGGCGAGTGACGGAGATTGCACCCACGATGCCCTACGCGTGGTACAACCTCGGAAACGCATACCTTATTAATCGCGAATACGCGCGCGCGAGAGAAGCCTACACACGGGCACTGAACATCGACCCGCGGATGCCGGACGCATATTACAACCGCGGCCTCGCTGCACTGCTTGAAGGCAACACAGCCTCTGGACTGGCTGACCTCTCGCAAGCCGGAGAGTACGGTATTTATTCCGCCTACAACCTCATAAAACGCTACTCAAAGGAGAAATAAGCACCCCCTGCAACAAGAAAATGCACGCTTTCCGACATTTTTCTTGCCGAAAGTTTGGTCAGTTCGGAAAAAAGCATTACCTTTGCGCCCGCAAACCAAGGGAAGCCAGCACGGAGAGATGCTCGAGTGGCTGAAGAGGCACGCCTGGAAAGCGTGTGACCGTCAAAAGCGGTTCGCGAGTTCGAATCTCGCTCTCTCCGCGAAAGCACGAAAGCCGCAAAAGCAGGCAACCTACAGGAACACGGGAATGTCCTGTACGGCCAGCTCCCTCGGAATCCCCCAGGGCTTGACCGCAGCAAGGGTACTTGGTCGTAGCGGCGCGATGCAGACCGCATTCCCACCCGCCTCTTTAGCTCAGTTGGCCAGAGCACGTGATTTGTAATCTCGGGGTCGTTGGTTCGAATCCGACAAGAGGCTCTCAAAAAATGGAATCGGCACATAGGTGTCGATTCCATTTAACTTTAATCCCTCTTCTAATGCGCCGACCTGCACATCAAGGCACATTTTCTTTCATTTTTTTGCAGGAAGAATATATTTTCGTATCTTTGCGGCGGCTCAGATAGCCCGTACGGGTTTGAAGGTCAAAAATTTTATTGGAAAAAGGACGTTTACGAAAAAAAGTAGAGCACCCACGTCTTTCAATATCAATCTGTTAAACCGCTGAATCTGGGGCGCTATAGGCACAAGCATTGATGACCTATGGAACAACGACCGTCCAAGAGACAACGCCTCCATCTTTTCCGCCTGTTCTCAGCAATTACGATTATCCTGCTATGCAGCGGACTGGCATGGGCGGCAACGGTACGTACAGCAGGCAACGGGCTGTCACAAGCCACAGCGAGCCAGCCCAAGCGCGCACCGCAGACATGGATAGCACCCACGGTGCCTACGCCTCCCAGCTATGACGAGGGCGAAGCCTGGACTTACGGACAGACATATTACATCAGGAACGCCGGGGCAGGCCTGTTCCTCACTGGAGCCAACAGCTGGGCCACGCAAATAAGTCTTAGTGCTGATGCTACACCCTACATGAAGTTCGTCATCGAGAGCTGCGACGACTCCAGCTAC
>JAFYHO010000132.1 GCA_017539125.1 Actinomycetaceae bacterium
CCTGTTCACGAAGGATAAAAAGTGGGCAAACCGCGTCATGTCTACGCAACAGTACGGCGGCGGGTGTATCAACGAGGTATGCCTACACCTGATGGTCAAAGGAGTTCCCTTTAACGGGACTGGGCACTCTGGCATGGGCGCCTACCATGGGGTCTGGGGCTTCCGCGAATTTACGCATCCGTCCACGGTGCTCACGGGTTCGACGCATTTCAATCTTCCGCTGCGCGAGCACCCGTATAGCGGGAAGAAAAACTCCTACAAACTGAAACTGTTGAGACTATTTGAAAGGTAAAGACAATGGGAATGGCGAAAAAGATATATTGCAGGACTTTTCAGGCTGTTTTGAAAGTGGGCAACTATTTTCTTCCGTACCGTATTCCGGAGAAACTGGAGGACCCTGGCTGTATCAAGGAGCTTCCGCAGCTTATCCGCAGTAAGGGGATTAAGCGTGTCCTCTTGGTGACCGATGAGGGTTTGATGAATATTGGCCTGCCGCAGATATTGACGCAGGCGATGGATGAGGCTGGGGTCGCCTACACCGTGTTCAGCGATGTTCTTCCAAATCCTACGGACGAGAACGTTGAGGAGGGGTACAAGGTGTTCTGCCGTGACGGTTGCGATGCGATTGTGGCTTTCGGCGGCGGCTCGCCCATGGACGCGGCGAAAGGGATTGCGGCGAAGAAGGCACATCCGAAAAAGACCGTGGCTCAAATGCAGGGCCTGCTGAAAGTACATAAGCGCATCGTTCCTTTCTTTGCAGTGCCGACGACTTCGGGGACTGGGTCCGAGGCGACGGTCGCCGCGGTTATCACCGAGGCGGCCACACATCACAAGGCGTCAATCAACGACACGGTCCTCATGCCGAAATATGCCGTCCTTGACCCGGAGCTTACGAAGGGGCTTCCGCCGTTCGTCACCGCTACGACAGGCCTTGACGCTCTGTGCCACGCTGTGGAAAGCTATACCAACGGTACATACTGCACAAGCTTGGAGAATGATTATGCGCGTAAGGCTGTGCGCCTAATCTACGACAACTTGTATGCCGCTTATCAGGACGGGAGCAATATGGAGGCACGGCAGGCCATGCAGCAGGCTGCTTTCTATGCTGGGCGCTCCTTTACTCGCGGCTGTGTCGGCTATGTCCATGCTGTCGGCCATACGTTGAGTGGCCTGTACGGGACGCCTCACGGTCTGGCGATGGGCGTTATTCTTCCGCATGTTATGCGTCAGTTTGGGCCCGCGGTATATGACCGTCTCGCTGATCTTGCAGATGTCTGCGGTATTGGCAGCGGCTCGAATGAGGAAAAGGCGGAAGCTTTCATTTCTTGGATTGAAGAGATGAAAGAGAAAATGGACATTCCCGTGGGCTTCCCAGACATCAAGGAGGAAGACATCCCACAAATGATCAAATGGGCAGACAAGGAGGCCAACCCCTTATACCCCGTTCCGGTCATCTGGGAAAACGAAGACTTCGAAAAACTAATCGCCACCTTACGGACCGCCAGCTGAGGACGGAGGAGTTTGAAAAACTCGCGTTTCATTTGTATGAAAATTTCAGACATTTGCAACACTACTTGGGTTTAGCGACTGGCATCTAGTTGGTTTTGCTGCCTTTATGTGTCACGCGGGCGATTAGGGCGCCGATGAGGCAGCCGAGCGTATTGAGTATCAAATCGTCGACCTCCGAGATGCCCGTCCCCAACACAAACTGTAGGGTTTCTATCAGCAAGGACAAACCCAGCCCCATAAGGACGGTTAGCCCAATACTCTTTTTCGCGTAGGAGACACAATAGTAACCAAAAGGAACAAACCAGAGGATATTGCCAAAGAACAAGTAGACAAATCTGAGTGCACCGTCGTCTATCACAAATTTGTAGAGCGTAAATAACGATGTATTCAAACGTCCATCCATGAAATGGTAAGTCACCCACGGCCTAATAGCCGTAATCGTCAACAAAATGACAACATAGACAATGAAAACAATTCGCGCGTATGCAGCGTTCTTCCCATTCACACGACTATTCCTAACTTGAGATTGCTTCGTCGGCACTGACGTGCCTCCTCGCACAACAACGAACGGAGGGTCGGAAAGCTCGCTTTCCAGACCGAAGTGAGGAAGTTGTGGAAGGCGCAAAGCGCCGAACAACGACGGGGGGCTACTCCCACTCGATGGTGCCCGGGGGCTTGCTGGTGACGTCTAGGACAACACGGTTCACGTCAGGCACAGAGTTCGTGATGCGATTCGAGATACGGGCCAGAACATCGTAGGGCAGGCGCGACCAGTCAGCCGTCATAGCGTCCTCCGACGAAACAGGACGCAGCACAATCGGGTGCCCATAGGTACGCCCGTCGCCCTGCACACCCACCGAGCGCACATCAGCCAACAGCACCACAGGGCACTGCCAAATCTCCGCGTCTAAACCGGCCTCGGTCAACTCCTCACGCACAATCGCGTCCGCAGCACGCAAAATCTCCAAGCGCTCCTTCGTCACCTCGCCAATAATGCGAATGCCCAAGCCAGGGCCAGGGAACGGCTGGCGCGCCACAATCTTCTCAGGCACACCAAGCTCGCGACCAATCACGCGCACCTCGTCCTTAAACAGCGCACGCAACGGCTCAACCAGCTCAAAATCCATATCCTCAGGCAAACCGCCCACATTGTGGTGGCTCTTGATATTCGCCGTGCCAGTACCGCCGCCCGACTCGACCACGTCAGGATACAGCGTGCCCTGAACGAGGAACTTCACCTCTCCCCCGTCAGCACCCAAACGCTCAATCATGTCACGCTGAGCCGCCTCAAACGAGCGAATAAACTCGCGGCCGATAATCTTACGCTTCGCCTCAGGCTCACTCACACCCTCGAGCGCACTCAAAAAACGCTCCGACTCGTCAATCGTAAACATACGAATGCCCATGCCAGCGGCGTAATCCTGCTCAACCTGCTCGCGCTCGCCCGCGCGCAGCAAACCGTGGTCAATAAAGAAGCA
>JAFYHO010000001.1 GCA_017539125.1 Actinomycetaceae bacterium
CCGCAGCGTGCGCGTGAGATGGGTGCTGCTGGGCGTAAGCGGGTCGAGGATCATTTCTCGTGGGACGAAATCGGCGATAAGACCATTGCCTTGTATGAGAAAGTCTTGAATGAGCACTAGCGACGCCGCGGGCGCGACCGTCGATTTGTGCGGCGTAAGTTTGCGCCGAGCGGGCACGGATATTTTGCGCGATTTTACGTGGCGTATTCGCGCAGGTGAACGCTGGGTGATTCTCGGGCCGAATGGTGCTGGGAAAACAACGCTGGTTCGTATTCTTTCCGGTCGTCTCTTCCCCTCATCGGGCACGGTCGACGTGCTCGGCAGGCGGCTGGGGCGCGTCGATGTGCGTGAAGAAATCTGGGGGAGAGTTGCTCTTGCCTCGTCTGCGCTCAATGAGCGTTTCCCTTACGGGCAGACGGTCATCGAGACAGTACGGACAGGCAAGTACGGGTATCTTGCCACATGGCGTGAAAGCTATACCAGCGAGGACGAAGAGCGGGCATGTGCTCTCCTTGAACAATTCGATATTACCCATTTGGCAGACCGCCGTTTCGCCTCGCTTTCCTCGGGAGAGCGTCAGCGTACTGCCCTTGCCCGTGCCATGATGACCGAGCCGGAGATTCTCATTCTTGACGAGCCGACATCGTCCTTGGATTTAGGCGGGCGCGAATACGTCCTCAGCTCACTCGACACTATTGCGCAAAAGACCACGCCTATTCTCGTCACGCACCACGTCGAGGAGATACCGCCGGCCTTCACGCATGTTCTGCTTATTAAAGACGGGACAGTTTTTGCCGCCGGAGAGATTGGGCAGACCTTGACGTCTGAGATGCTGAGTGAACTTTTTGCTGTTCCTTTGCGTGTCCACCGCGAGGGCGGTCGTTTCTTCGCCGTCGCACGCTAAAATCACGTGGAATAGTAGCGGGTAATGCTCCCCAGAGGAGCTAGACTGATACATGGTGTCTATCAGGTAGTCTAAAGAGATATAACCCGCTCTACTGCCAAGAAAACGTCAATAGTAAAGGAGAAGAAAATGAGCTGGATAGTGTGGCTTGTTATCGCAGCAGCGTGTTTAGCAATCGAAGTGATTACAACAGATTTCACCTTCCTCATGCTCGCTGGAGGTGCACTTGTTGCCACTGGAGCAGCCGCTGGAACGGATAATATTTGGATTCAAATTGCTGTTTTTGGTGTCGTCGCTATTCTTCTCCTCGTTCTTGTGCGCCCGTGGGCAAAGAACCGTTTTAACGTGCGCGGTTCACGTGTCGGCTCGGCCCAAGTGCTCATTGGGAAGAAAGCTGTCGCCGTCACTGATGTTGACGAAAGTGCCGGGCGAGTGAAAATCGTCGGCGATGTGTGGTCGGCACGAAGCGCGAGCGGTTTTATTCCTCAAGGCAGCGACGTTACTGTTGTTGAACTTGAGGGGGTAACAGCGATTGTTGTGCCAGCTGTTGTGCCTGAAAACACGCAAGTTCAAGGCTAATTTTAGTTACCGTTACTCACAAACAATAAGGAGTCATTATGAATGAAGCAACCATTCCTCTTGTCCTGCTGCTTGTGCTCGTAGTGATAGTCATCGCTATCGTGTTCAAGTCAGTGACTATGGTTCACCAAGGCTACAA
>JAFYHO010000133.1 GCA_017539125.1 Actinomycetaceae bacterium
AGTAGTCGATGATGTAGATGCTCTGGTAGGTCGATTGCGCGAAAGCCTGCGCCGCCTCCACGTATGGCTTCGCCCGCTCGTAGTCGGCCTCGGTGATGCCCTCCACGCGGTTCGTGTCAAAGAAGAATTCGTCTATCTGTGTCATATCTGTCTCGTTCTTATTCTTGGGTGCAAAATTACTCATTTTTTCGCGAAATGCCTGCTATGAATGGTGTTTTTAACCTTTTTGTGGCTCTCGTTCTTCCAAATTTCCCTCAGAAATCCCCGACCAGGCGCTCGATCATGGTCGCTGACGGTGAGAATGTGCCATCGAGGACTCGGAACACGGTTTCTGACGGTGAGAATGTGCCATCGAGGTCTCGGAACACGGTTTCTGACGATGAGAATGTCCCGGCGAGGGCGCGGTTCAGGGTTTCTGACGGTCAGCGACCGTGTTCCGCGGCCTCGTCGGGATTTTCCGCTCGCGGGCCTCAGGCTTCGGCGGGGGCCTCGGGCTGCTCGGGTTCTACGGGCGTCACGTCGCCGCCATCGTCGTCGCCGTCCTCCTTCTTGCCGTGCTTGCGACCCTGCTGGTACTGCTGCTCGGTCTTGCTCAGGTCCTGCTGTATGTAGGCGGCCATCTGCTCCAGAGCCTGGTCGGGGCTGACGATGAGCAGGGCGTTGACGAACTGCAGCACCTGGCCCAGCAGCTGCTCGTTCTCGTCGCGGGCGGCGCGCATCTCGCCCTTCATGTAGCCCGCGCTGTCCTCCTGGCGCTGCTGCATCAGCTGCTCAATCTCGGTGGTCAGCGTCGAAGCCTGCTGCACGAGCTGGGTGAGTCCCATGGCCTGCAGGTCGGCGGTCTGCGTGGCCTGTGCGAACACCTGGCGCATGTTGTCCCACTTGGCGTTCTGCGACATCAGTGCCTCGTCGCGGCGGTACTCGAACGCCTGGAGCAGCGAGAGCCATCATGCTTGCATGAATGGCCGAGTCGCGACAGGCGAAGACAAAGTCAAGTCCTTGAACACCTGGTAGATGCGGCGTCCGTGCAGCGCGTCGTCGGCGTAGGGGTGCTCCGCCCAGTAGCGGGCCACCCACTCGATGATTTTGGTAATCTTGTCGCGAGCCTCGTCCTTGGTGGCGATGGTCTCGGTGAGGAACGACTTGGTCGATTGCTTGTAAGCCGTGTCGTAGCGCTGGAGGCTCTGGTGGAACTGCTGGCGCAGGGTGACGAGCTGCGGGTTTTCCGTCTCCAGTTCGGCCAGCCGCCCGTCGATGAGCGTGATGAGCGTGAAGTAGAGCGCCATGTCGTACTTCGCGTAGGAATTGTAAGTGATCTGCATAGTTGTTGTTTTTTTTGATGTGAATACTCTGGTTTTTGTCTCTAAATCCCGATGTGTCCGTGGCTCCGTCGCGGGAGCCGAGGTCTCTGTCCGTCTGTCTCTCTGTGCCGTTCACCGTCCTTTCTTGTTTAGAGGGTTATACTTATTTGTCGTCAAGTGCTTTCTCCAATGCTTCCCTGATTGCTTCAACACTAGAAAAGCCTTGTTGTTTATAAGTCTGTTCGCCCTTGCTGTTGTAGATTGCATAGAAGGGAATGCCAGTGCATCCATATTGCTTTGAGATATAACGATTCTGCTCTTGGGTCAGGAAATAATGCTCGCCAGAAATGTCGGCAATGTATTTTTTCCATTCCTCGTAATTCGAAGTAGGCGAGGTGAGATAGACATATACGATGTCCTTGTCGCTAAGTTCTTCTTTGAGCGGTTTCATCTTCTCATGCCCAAATTTACATGGACCGCACCAAGTAGCCCAGATGTCGACGAGGATGGTCTTGCCTTTGTATTTATCGAGGATAGTTTGCAGCGTGTTTTCTGGTGCCACGTCCGTCATGTCGAGGTAGTGGATGTTGTCGGCCAGTCCTTGCTTGTTGGCAGCAACGGTTTTCTGATATTCGGCCACATATTTGTCATAGAGGTCAGAAAGATTTTTGTCCTCAATGAGCGGTTTCTCCAACTTTTTGGAGTCAAGCACCTGCGGCAGATAGAAGCAATAGCGGGCAAGGTCCGTCGTTGACAAAACACTGCCGTAGCACGAGGTCGAAACTGCGCTGCCCCTCATAGACATCACCTATCTTCTCTCCGTTGAAGGCAGTTTCGACAAAGCGGTTGAATTGCTCCATTGTGATACCGTAC
>JAFYHO010000134.1 GCA_017539125.1 Actinomycetaceae bacterium
CATTGCTGCTGCGGGAGCTCTATGACAAATATCACTCTCGCGGCCTGGAAATCTATCAGGTTGCCCTCGATGCCGACGAGCACCGCTGGCAGACGATGGTCGATGCGTTGCCGTGGGTCAGCGTGCGCTGTGCCGAGGGATTTGCCAATGATATCGTGATGCTTTACAGGGTGAATCGCCTGCCAACATTCTTCATTATTGGCCGAGGCTCAGAATTACGCCTTCGCGATGAGCAAATCGACGACTTGAACAAGGCTATCGAAGCTGAACTCTGACAAAAACTTGCCTCCAAAGGCCACAAAAAGCATTTTCTTCACGAAAAGTTTGGAGGTATCAGACAAAAAACATAACTTTGCACCCGCAAACAATGAAAAGAAGGGTTCCGAGCCACTGCCGGAGCTCTTCTCTGATTATGCGTCAGTGAAGATTGTTAATAGCAAATAGTTAAATAGTAAAACATAATGGCTTACATGACACAACAAGGCTATGACAAGCTCGTAGCCGAACTCCAGCGACTGGAGTCAGTGGAGCGCCCTAAGGCGTCGGCGGCGATAGCCGAGGCGCGCGATAAGGGCGACCTCAGCGAGAACGCCGAGTACGACGCTGCCAAGGAGGCGCAGTCTATGCTCGAGATTAAAATCACCCAGCTCAAAGCCACTATCGGCGAGGCCAAAATCATCGACACCAGCATGCTCGACACAGAGACCGTGCAGATCCTAAGCCGCGTTAAGCTCAAGAACGTGAAGACGGGTGCAACGATGTCCTATGCCATCGTCAGCGAGACAGAGGCCAATCTGCGCGAAGGGAAAATCAGCGTCAAGACGCCCATTGCCCAGGGGCTGCTCGGCAAACGGGTGGGCGAGGTGGCAGAAATCAAGGTGCCACAAGGAATAATCAGCCTCGAAGTCCTGAACATTAGCTACGACTGAACGCACTATGGGTATCTTCTCACGTATCGCAGCAGGCGAGATTCCGTCCTACTGCTGTGCGCAGAACGATGAGTTCTACGCCTTCCTCGACATCAATCCTCTGGCCAAGGGCCACACACTGGTTATACCCCGTCGCGAGGTGGACTACATCTTCGACCTCACGGATGAGGAAATAGGCCGCATGCATATTTTCGCCGCACATGTGGCACGCGCCATGAAAAGCGTGATCCCGTGTGTGAAGGTCGGTGTTGCTGTACTGGGTTTGGAAGTGCCTCATGCACACATCCATTTGGTGCCTATGCAAAGTGAGCGCGACATGCTTTTCTCAAATCCTAAGCTCAGCCTCCCTGCCGACGAGATGCAAGCCACTGCCGATGCCATCCGCACGGCTTTCGAAGCTCAAGTCTGATGTTACTTCCCGCACACACGCCCGGCGTCATTGAAGCCGGTTGCGACGAGGCCGGCCGGGGTTGTCTGGCCGGTCCTGTTTTTGCCGCAGCTGTCATCCTGCCTGCTGACTATGTCAACGCTGAGCTAAACGACTCCAAGCAACTCAGCGAGCGGCGGCGCCTGCAGCTGCGAGATGTTATCGAGCGAGACGCTGTGGCGTGGGCCGTGGCACAATGTTCGCCTGCCGAGATTGACAAACTGAACATACTGCGATGTTCCATACTTGCTATGCAGCGGGCACTTAATGACCTCGCCGTGCAGCCACAGCACGTTATCGTTGACGGCAACCGCTGGAGCACATGGCGCGTACCAGCCCATACAATCGTCAAGGGCGATGCCACATATATGAGCATCGCCGCCGCAAGTATCCTCGCCAAGACCTATCGTGATGACTACATGCGCCGTCTGGCAAAGGAGTTTCCACAGTACGGATGGGAACACAATGTTGGCTATCCCTCAGCCGAACACCGCGAAGCCATACGCCGCTTTGGCGCCACGCCCCACCACCGAAAGACCTTCCGCCTGCTCCCCGAGACGCAGCTGGAAATCGACTTTTAACGCCAATATACTAAAAAATCGCGCAAAACCTTTGAGATTTGCGCGATTTTTGCTACTTTTGCACCAAATTCGCCAATTGGATGAGCAAAAAGATAATATTTATAATGATTATATTCTTGTCGGGCAGCATGCTGCAGGCCATGCCCGACAAGAATCAGCACCTACGGATTGACACTCTGCGCCACCAGAACCTGACGTTCGAGATGCGCGACATCCGGCGTAATCTTTTCACCACGTCGCGCCCAGTGGAAATCCGTCAGCAGGGCCGCCGTCTCTGTGTCATCAGCCCCACGGAACAGCTGTTGCCTGTTTACACTGGTCGGGGCACGCTATACACCGCCTTCCGCCTCAATCGTGGCACGAACTGGCTCAATGGCCTGCCACGTGGCTCATATATCATTAACAACAAGCGCATTGCCATAAACTGACGTCAGTCATGCCAACAGAAATCGACATAGAAAAAATAGTGCGCCAACGCCTTGGAAAGAAGGCCAGATGGATACCGGGTTTCGTATTCGGATGGTTGCGCAAGCTCATTCACGAGGAATTTCTGAATGTGTATATTCGCAAGGGATATGTTGGAGTGGATTTTTGCGAACACTGTCTGGAATATCTCAATGCAACGCTGAAAGTGGAAGGCTTGGAACAGCTGGACCTCAATCCGGAGCGGCCATATA
>JAFYHO010000135.1 GCA_017539125.1 Actinomycetaceae bacterium
CGCGAGCTTCCCAAGAGCGTCCGTAGCGCCATTATTGACGGCAAGGACTACGAGGTGCAGGTGCGCTACCGCAACAAGTGGGGCAGGGAGAAAGTCTATGCCACTGGTTTTGAGGGCGTCGCGCGCTATATCATGCGTAAACACGAGGAGACAGAATCTGGTTCGCAAAGGGAGCGCTACGAGGGCTATATGCGCGAAGTGGCATGTTCCTCGTGTGGCGGTGCGCGTCTGCGCCCCGAAGTGCTTGCGGTGCGGATTGGCACGCTCAACATTTTCGAGCTGTGTTCCCTCTCAATAGACAAAGCACGTGATTTCTTGGCTGAAGTGACGCTTGACGAGCGTCAAGCGGCCGTGGCACGCCAAGTCCTCAAAGAGATTCTTATCCGCCTCAACTTCCTGTGCGATGTGGGTTTGAACTATTTGACAATGGCACGCGGAGCGGCAAGCCTGTCGGGCGGCGAAGCCCAGCGTATTCGCCTCGCGACGCAAATCGGTTCGGGCCTTGTCGGCGTGCTGTATGTGCTCGACGAGCCCTCGATTGGCTTGCACCAGCGGGACAATCAGAAGCTTATCGCCACGCTGTTGAAGCTGCGCGACCTCGGCAACACCCTCATCGTCGTTGAGCATGACGAAGAAACAATCCGCAGTGCAGACCATATCGTCGATATTGGCCCGGGCGCGGGCGAACACGGGGGAGAGATTGTCTATTCTGGCGACGTGAAAGGCTTGGAGGCCTGTAAAGACTCAATCACGGGCGCATATATCACGGGCAAGCGCGAAATCGCCGTGCCGCCTACGCGTCGCCCAATCGACATGCAGCGCATGGTGAGCGTCCATGGAGCGTCAGCCAATAACCTCAAAAACGTCTCTGTTTCTTTCCCGCTCTCGACGCTCGTCGCCATCACGGGCGTCTCGGGCTCGGGCAAATCGACCCTCGTCAACCAAACTCTCTATCCCGTCCTCGCCGCCGAACTCAACCGCGCGCATACCGTCGCTGGCAAACACAAGAGGGTGAAGGGGCTTGAGCATCTCGACAAGGTTGTGCATGTTGACCAGTCGCCCATTGGGCGCACGCCCCGTTCTAATCCAGCGACTTACACGGGCGTGTGGGACAAGATTCGCAATCTTTTCGCTCAGACTGAGGAGGCGAAGGTGCGCGGCTATGCGCCAGGGCGGTTCTCGTTCAATGTGAAAGGCGGGCGCTGCGAGTCGTGCAGGGGCGACGGTACGCTCAAGATTGAGATGAACTTTCTGCCGGACGTGTATGTGCCGTGCGAGGTCTGCCACGGGGCGCGCTACAACCGCGACACTCTTGAGGTGCGCTACAAGGGGAAGAATGTTGCCGAAGTGCTCGATATGACGATTCATGAGGCGTGCGAGTTTTTCGCGCCTATCACGTCGATTACGCGCTATCTTGACACCTTGCAGGCGGTCGGCTTGGGGTATGTGAGGCTTGGGCAGAGCGCCACGACGCTTTCGGGTGGTGAGGCTCAGCGCATGAAGCTGGCTTCTGAGCTGCACCGTCGCTCCAACGGGCGTTCTATCTATATTCTCGACGAGCCTACTACCGGCCTGCATTTTGAGGATATTCGCAAGCTTCTGGACGTTTTGCAATCCCTTGTCGATAAGGGCAATACGGTGATTGTCATTGAGCATAATCTGGACGTTATCAAGAGCGCTGATTGGGTGATTGACCTCGGGCCCGAGGGTGGCGACGCAGGCGGCGAAATCATCGCCGAGGGCACCCCCGAGGACGTCGCCCGCGTCAAGAGCTCCTACACCGGCCAATTCCTTGCCGACATCTTGCTGAACTCGAAAACAAAATAGCCCCAAACCTTAAAGTGGGGTGTTAGCATGTAAGGCTTCCCTTTGATAGCGAAGGATAGGTGGGGACTATGACGGAAGAAGATGCGCGTCTTATGGAGCGTCTTGAGGACGAGTATCTTATTGAGCTCGCTGAGAAACGCTTAAAAGCAAATGAGGGAAAAGAACTTCTAGAATGGGATGAGTTGTTGCGTCGCTATGGAATTGACCCAAATAATCCACTCGATGATGTTGAGGTCGAAATCGAATGACGGGGGAGTGTTCCTTTTGCTGACGTCAGCGAAGTTGGTGGTGCGTACACAGGGGAGTGGTATGCGCACGCACCAGCCAGCCTCACTTGCCCCAAAATCACTGGCTTTCCAGCAAATGATTTTTGCGGGGGCGCCTGCCGGGGTAGAGCACGGATATGTCTGATGTTGTCCGGAAATAGTCGTACATATTGCGCACACCGAATAGGTGAATGTACTCGCGCCGCGTCAACGAGGGCAGGCCAGATTCCTCGACTGCTTTGCGGCAGGTTTCCCGGAAAAGTTCTGCGTCCTCGACGAAGCACTCGCGCGCAAATTCCTTCGTCCCACTGACGACTTTATAACCGTCGGCATACAGCGACCATTCAAAATTCTCGCTGTATTTGCTTGTGACGCGCAAATCTAAAACATGGATGTTGCCCTCGTCTATGAGTAGTTTTTCCAGCGTGCGAACCGAATAGTCCATTTGATAGGGCAGTTTTCTTTTAACCATGCCTTGGAGAGAACCACGAACCTCGTCGAGTAGTTTGATTTCTTGCGTCTCGGCGCGCCCGACGAGGCGCTTGTGGTTAGGGGTAGTCATGCTCATTGTGAGCTCCTTTCATCGGTGTTGGCATTACCACCGTGCCTTTGGGCCGGTTGGTGTCGGGATCATCGAGCCAACTCTCTACTCCGACTCTGGATAAAAGTGCATGCAACCGTGCGGTTACGAAAAGAACTCTAAGAGCTCCCCGCTCCCTTGTCAAACATCATGACGACACGCCTCATCTTTGGTTTCGCGCAATGTGCAAACGTGAGAGCGTCAGGCTGCAAGTCCGTAGAAGTAGTTGAAAATATTTACTTTCTTCAGAATAGAGACCTTTCATTGTTGGTGTTCTCGTTTGTTTCCTGGGCTTTGGGAAGTGTGGCTGCTTCTTCGATAGTTCCGGTGAATAGTGTGCCGAGCTGGGAAGCGTTCTGCCGGACGAACCACTCGCACAAATAGCCAACTAGAGATTGGCAGACAGTTGAGAGGTCATCTTTGAAAGTGAAGTGTGGATTGTAGATTAGTATAATGTTCACAGCAAAGAAGGAGAGTGTCTCATGGACGGAACACAATCTGGTGATATGCAGTGGAGTTCTACCGGTCCACAATGGGACTCTAGCAATACACAATATGGCTCTGGTGATATGCAATGCGATTCTGATAGTACGCAAAGCTTGGCTAAAGACTATCTCCCTTTACTTATTGCTTTACTTCCAATTATTGGTTTTCTTGTTGATTACCTTTCCCACTACTACAGAACAGATTTCATCCCTACAATCATCGCATTACTAGGCTCTGGACTATACACCATTGTAGCTACACAAAAGTCAAAAACATTTCTGGCATTTTATTCCCTGTTATTTCTTGCAAGCGCCATTGGTACGCCAGCCCTGACGACGGTATATCACTATTATTTCGTCAGTTCCGATGGTGAAACCCTTCTGGTAGGTTTCCTAATGAGTGCCTTTTGTGGTGTTATAGCTCTATTGTTCATAGCGATAGCGTGGATAGTGAAAATAGTGGGTGAACGGAAAAAGCGCTCTGAATGAAGGGTGTAGCCTCTGGTAGAATCACTGGGCGTAACTACTCGTAAAAACGAAAAGTAGCACATGGCAGACCCGCAGACGTACCGTCCAGCTCCCGGAGAGGTTCCCACAAAACCGGGAGTCTATCGCTTCGTTGACGACGAGGGGCGCGTGCTGTATGTGGGCAAAGCGAAAAATCTCCGCAACCGCCTCGCCAACTACTTCCAGCCAGAAGAAAATCTCCTCCCGCGCACACGCAGCATGGTCAACGACGCCTGCCGCGTTGAATGGACCGTCGTCGCCACAGAAATCGAAGCACTCACCCTCGAATACCTCTGGATCAAAGAATACGAACCCCGCTACAACGTCGTCTTTCGCGACAACAAATCCTACCCCTACCTCGCCGTCTCCCTGCGCGACGAATACCCGCGCGTATGGGTCACGCGCGCAAAACACCGCAAAGGCAACCGCTACTTCGGCCCCTACGCGAAAGTCTGGGCAATCCGCCAAACCCTCGACAACCTCCTCGCCGCATTCCCCATGCGAAGCTGCAGCAACGGCGTATTCAAACAAGCCCAACGCAGCGGGCGGCCCTGCCTCAACGGCTACATCGACCGCTGCACCGCACCCTGCGTCGGCACCATCACCCCTGAAGAACACCGCGAAATCGCCGAGGCCCTCACGCGATTCATGGACGGAGACGCAGCCAGCGCAATCAAAGAACGCACGCGCCTGATGAAAGAAGCCGCCGCCTCCCAAGACTACGAGCGCGCCGCACGCCTACGCGACCAAATTGCAGCCCTCACCACCGTCAACGAACAAAACACCGTCGTCTTTGACAGCAACCTCGACGCTGACATCTTCGGCATAGCCAGCGACGAAATCGAAGCCTCCGTGCAAGTCTTTTATGTGCGAGGTGGGCGCATACGCGGCCAGCGCGGCTGGGTCAGCGAAGAAATCGGTGGCTTCGACCACGGCGAACTACTCGAAGAACTGCTCGTGCAGGTCTATGGCGACCCAACCTACGACGATGCGCCCAGCGCGTTGGAAGTCTCCACCTCGGTTGATGACCGCGCACACACCCCACTCGGCGCAATACCCTCACAAATCTGGATACCCGCGACTCTGCCAGCCACCTCGCAAGCGCCCCTCGAAGCCTGGCTTGCCGAGCGCAGGGGAGGGGTTGTGCGGCTGAAAAACCCCAAACGCGGAGACAAAGCTAAACTCGCCCAGACCGTCACCGAAAACGCGAAGCTCGCCCTGCAACGCCACAAGCTCGAGCGTGCTGGCGATATTACCGTGCGCTCACAGGCACTCGAAGAACTCCGCCTCGCCCTCGACCTGCCGCGCGCGCCCTTGCGTATCGAATGCTACGACATCTCCCACACGGCAGGCCAAGAACAAGTCGGTTCTATGGTCGTATTTGAGGACGGGCTCGCGAAAAAAGCCGACTATCGGCGTTTTGTTGTGCACGGGACAGGTGGGCAAGGAGCGTCAGACGACACAGCCGCCATGAGCGAAGTTCTCACGCGCCGCCTCGCACGCATTGAGGAGCGCGGATTGCCCGAAGAAGGTGCGGGTTCTGGGGAAATCGACGAGACAACAGGCAAACCCCGCCGCTTCGCCTACAAGCCCGACCTGCTCGTTGTCGATGGCGGGCTGCCGCAAGTCAACGCCGCATGGCGCGTCATAGAAGAAACAGGGGCAGATGTGCGAGTGATTGGGCTTGCCAAGCGTCTCGAAGAAGTCTGGCTACCGGGCGCC
>JAFYHO010000136.1 GCA_017539125.1 Actinomycetaceae bacterium
CGCGACACAGGTGGTGGTGCTTAAATGAATAAGCCAACGCGCCAACTCGCCACTTTGATTATCGTCATGTTCCTTGCCCTCATGGCAGCGGCGACATGGATTCAATTCTTCCGCGCTTCTGACCTTGCAGCAGATGACCGAAATGTGCGCACTATCTACCGCGAATACGGAAAAGAGCGCGGGAAAATTATTGTTGACGGGCAAGTTATCGCTTCGTCTGTTCCCACCGAGAATGGGTCGTATCAATTCCAGCGCGTCTACGAATCACCCGAATTGTATGCGCATCTTACGGGATATTTTTCGATTGTTTTCAATTCAATGACTGGTCTGGAGCGAGCAGAAAATCCTGTTTTGGGCGGCTCAGACTCTCAGCTTACGTCCCAGCGTCTGCAAGAGCTTATTATGGGCGTCCAGCCCAAAGGCGGTTCAGTCGAACTCACTATTGACCCCACTATACAGGCGGCAGCTGTCCAAGCTTTGGGCGGACAGAAGGGGGCAGTCGCCGCTATCAATCCGAAAACTGGCGCTATTCTCGCCCTCGTCTCGACACCGTCATACGATACGAATGCGATTGCTTCTCACGACAACGCCACAGCTACCACCGCTTGGGAGCAGCTGACAGCAGACCCCAATAAGCCCCTTGTCAACCGTGCTATCGGTGGCGACCAGTATCCTCCCGGCTCGGTGTTCAAAATCGTGACGACCGCGGCTTTGCTGGACAACGATCCTTCGCTGACTGCCGATAGTATCGTCGAGGCTCCAGATTCGTGGACGCCACCCGATACTGATAAGAACATCCACAACTACGGTGAATCGAAATGTGGCAATGGCAGTGGGAACGTCACACTGAGGACAGCCTTTATCGAGTCGTGTAATACGCCTTTCGCAATTATGTCTGTGGATTTAGGTGCGGAAAAGCTCGTTGAGCAGGCAAAAAACTTTGGCTTCGAGGACAGCTTCAGTATCCCCTTGGAGGTCAGCCCGTCGCGTTTCCCTGTGCCGACCTCGCAGGCTGCCTTGGCTATGGATTCTTTCGGCCAGCAAGACATTATGGTGACTCCATTGCAAATGGCGATGGTGGGCGCGGCGGTCGCCAATAACGGCACGCTTATGACTCCGTATCTCGTTGAGCGCACGTATACGGCGGATTTGGAGCTGCTCTCCCAAAGCGAGCCCACTGTTTACTCGCAGGCCATCACCGCAGCTTCGGCAACTAAGTTGCAAGAAATGATGGTTGAGGATGTGCGTGCAGGTACGGGACGCAAAGCCGCGATCCCTGGAATAGATGTGGCAGGTAAAACGGGCACTGCGGAAACAGGTAGCGAAAGTGGCCCGCATTCGTGGTTCGTCGCCTACGCACCGGCTGACGATCCGCAGATTGCTTTGGCAGTTATTGTGGAAAATTCAGGGAACGCAGGCAAGCAAGGCACAGGTGGCAGTGTGGCTGCTCCCCTAGCTAGGCAAATCTTGAGTGCTGGACTATCAAAATAAGGCAGAATAGGCAGAGGAAAGAGAGGACAGGAAATGACAGACATTCCTCATGTGCTAGGTAACCGATACGAAGTCGGTGACCTCATCGGTCGTGGCGGCATGGCTGAAGTACGTCTGGGCTATGACACTCGGCTCTCGCGTTCGGTTGCAATCAAGATTTTGCGCGCCGACCTCGCACGCGACCCCATGTTCCTTGCACGTTTCCGTCGTGAAGCCCAAAGCGCTGCCGCTTTGAATCACCCCTCTATCGTTTCTGTCTACGATACGGGCGAAGAACAGATTTCTTCCGAGAGCGGCGCAACCCTGTCCCTGCCTTACATTGTGATGGAGTACGTCAAGGGACATACTGTTTCTTCTCTTCTGAATGACGGGGATCCCGTGCCGATTTCTGAGGCAGCACAGATTGTCTCTGGTGTGCTCTCTGCTCTCGAATACTCTCACCGTGAGGGCATTATTCACCGCGATATTAAGCCGGGCAACGTCATGATTACTGAAGACGGCAAAGTCAAGGTGATGGACTTCGGTATTGCCCGTGCGATTGCCGATTCTGCTGCGACAATGACGCAAACGAATTCCGTCGTCGGAACGGCTCAATATCTTTCTCCCGAGCAGGCTCGCGGCGAGGTCGTCGACGCGCGCAGCGACTTGTACTCTACCGGCTGCCTACTCTATGAGCTTTTGACCGGCAAGCCCCCTTTCACTGGGGATAGCGCTGTGGCTGTCGCCTACCAGCATGTCTCGGAGACTCCCGTTCCCACCTCAAGTATTGCCCCGGATATTCCTGACGCTCTCGACCGTGTCGTTATGAAATCCTTGGCCAAACGCCGCGAGGATCGCTACCAGAATGCCTCAGATTTCCGCAATGAACTGCTCGCTGCAACCCGCGGCGAAGGAGTCGAGGCTCCAGCTGTCTCTTCGTGGGCAACCCAAGTTGTCACCCCGACTTTCGCGCCTACACAGCAGATTTCGCAGACCTCGTATGGGCAGGCGACAGGCGAATATGCCGCTCAATTCCCTCCAACAGGCATGACGGCTGCGGTCAATGAGGGAGCAAAGGAGCCGAAGAAGAAGCGTGGTTGGCTGATTGCCGTGCTGCTGGTGGCTCTGCTGGCTATCCTTGGCGCAGGAGCGTGGGCTTTCACCAGCGGCAATCTCAGTTTCCCCAATCCTAAGGAATCGACTCCGGAAATGGTGAAGGTACCGGATTTGCGCAATATGGACGAGTCGCAGGTCCGCAATCTGCTCGAAAGTGTCGGCTTGAAGTTCCGCGCTGATACAGACGAGCCTTCTAACACGATTGCTGAGGGATTGTTTGTTTCGTCAAATCCGGCACCTGGAGACATGGTGGCAAAGGGTGAGACTGTCGTCGTACATTTCTCCTCCGGAGCTTCCTCTGTCGCTGTTCCTGATTTGGCAGGACGCACTACCGAAGAAGCGGCGCAGCTTCTCGAAAATGCTGGGCTGTCCTTGGGTGGTACAAATTATGTGGACGATACAAGCCAAAAGAAGGATCGTATTGTTTCCCAAGAGCCCGCTGCCGGAGAAAAAGTTGCCCCGAAGTCTCGCATTAAAGTCAATGTGGCCTCCGGTTTTGCAATCATGCCTGATGTGGTTGGAAAGACTCAAGAAGAAGCGATTGCCGAATTGAATGCTGCAGGAATTACCCATGTTGTTATTGACGAGGCTCAATCTTCTTCGCAGTATCCTGCTGGATCGATTATTTCCCAATCCTCGCCAGCTAATACTCGCTTAGAAACTGAGGCGATTGTTTATCTCGTCCCAGCGGCTACTCCACAGGATTCAGGTGACGCAACCTCGTCACCGTCCGCGACAAAACAGGACGATAGCACAAACAACTAGCCTACTCACTCTGGCGTTGTTGCCCGTGGACGAGCGGACGTATCCCTCCTATAGAACCGTCACCCCACGGTCGATTCGGTATTCGTCATATACTCCGAGACGATGGGAAAAGCGACTTCCATGAGGAAGGCCACGAGGCACAGGGCGAGGACGATCATAAAAAGGACGCGAAACCATTTCGGTCCTGGAAGATGCCTGAAAAATGCTGAATACATGAGTGTTCTCCTTATGAAGCTTGTGCCATTTCTTCGGGGATACCGTCTGCGCGCGCAACCCAATGGTCATACTCGGCATGGGTGACCATACGCTCAATCGTCACACCGATATAGGGATGGCAGGTTGTGATAGTCATAAGACGACGAGTCGGTGTTTGTGAGGCTTCTTCGTCATTGGGGACGGGCCAAATCACTTGCCCCTGAGTTGGTTTTGCGGGATAGCGGTCATAGATTTTGTAGATGTAGTAGGCATCTTTTGTTTCGATAATAATCGCATCTCCCGCATTCAGATTTTCGACATAGTGCATGGGGGCACCATAGGTGTTGCGGTGTCCAGCAACAGAAAAATTACCAACTTCCCCAGGAAAAGCGGTGTCTTTGTAGTGCCCAAAAGCCCCTTTGTCAAGGACGGCGGACTCGCTTGTCCCCTCAAGAATGCTGTACTCCCATTTCTTACCGAAAGCAGGAATGCGGATAATGCCGATGGGAGAGCCAAGTTCGCTCACATGTGCGACAGCGGGCGGGTCGTCATAGCGAGCCTGACCGATTTTATCGGGGGCCTGTTGCCAATCAGCAGAAATTGCCGCAACCTCGTTTGACTGCTGGGCGTTCGCCTCCCAGCTAGTAAACCACAGCTGCCACACAATATACAAGCCGACGATTAAACCGGCAGTAACAAGGATTTCCCCGATAACTCCGCTTATTTGAGAGCTCAGGGACGGCTTTCGTTTTTCTGCTGTGTCTGTCTGTGCCATAGTGCCTCCACATCTAAGCCTACCGTGTTCTTTTTACGAGAGCGAGAGAAAACAATATCGTCGTTGCGACCGCCACCTCTTCCCCCGTCATCGCGAGGAGTGACCGAAGGGAACGACGTGGCGATCTATAGTGACACAAATGCAAGCGTTGCGAAGCAAGCAATTTACGGAACTATAGATTGCTTCGGTATTCGGCTTCGCCTCTTACGATTTCCTCGCTACAGCTACACGAAAGTAAACTTTCGTGAGCCTTCCGCTCGTCATCGTCGGACTTCGTCCTCCCTCGCAACGACGGGAGTGGGGTTCTACGACAGTGTGTTTTTTTAGGCACGTTTAGCTTTAGCACTTTGTATGTTGACATAAAGTAGGTAATCTAGTCTCTAGCCAGTGACGGTAAACGCGGGGAAAGGAATGAGATGCCCGAATCAACGAAGCGCAAAGAGGCTTCCAAGCCTGACAAGCATGTACCTAAAGGCACAAAGCGTTCTATCGAAGACGCACAAGAGGTTGCTAAGCGTGCTGCTGCGCGCCGCGAACAGATCGCTAAAGAGGGCGACGGTCGCTCCCCACGCTGGTGGGCACCAACAATGGTGACGTTAATGGTAGTAGGTCTACTTTTTGTTATCATCGCCTACATTTTTGGCGGACGTTATCCCATTCCTGGTCTGTCGAATCTGAATGTCAATCTTTTTGTCGGCTTCGGCATTATGATTGTCGGTTTCCTTATGACGATGAAATGGAAGTAGTTTTTCGTCTATAACACAAACGTATTCATGATAAACGGGAGTGCTTTTAGCACTCCCGTTTATCGTTGCGTAAACCTAGTTTTCTTCGATTGTCACAGAGTTGATGACAACGTCCTCGACTGGGCGATCCATAGGGCCTGTCGCAGTCCCAGCGATAGCGTCAACGACGCGCTTGGACTCGTCATCAATCACTTTGCCGAAAATAGTGTGCTTACCCATGAGCCACTGCGTGGGGGCAACGGTGATGAAGAATTGGGATCCGTTCGTGCCGCGTCCCATGCGCAATCCAGCATTGGCCATAGCGAGCATATAGGGCTCGTTGAAATTGAGCGAGGGGTCGATTTCGTCATCGAAGTTGTAGCCCGGACCTCCTGTGCCGCGACCGAGAGGGTCACCGC
The DNA here is from genome assembly GCA_017539125.1 of Actinomycetaceae bacterium. Lineage (GTDB taxonomy): Bacteria > Actinomycetota > Actinomycetes > Actinomycetales > Actinomycetaceae > RUG11864. The sequence goes on from JAFYHO010000136.1 coordinate 5,466, forward strand.
CTTGAATCATAAAGCCGGAGATGACACGGTGGAAAATTGTGCCATCGTACAGAGGGCGAGTTGTTGTCTCCCCTGTTGCGGGGTCTGTCCATTCGCGTGTGCCGCTTGCTAACTCGACAAAGTTAGCGACGGTGACGGGAGCGGAGTTCGGGTAGAGTTCGAGGGCGATATCGCCGCAATTTGTATGTAATGTTGCTTTCATGCCTTCTATCTTCCCATATTCACTTTCATAGTGGAATGTGACGTACAATGTTGGGTGGAAATCAATTAAAGGAGGTTTCATTATGGCAAAGAAAAAGCGTTCCGTGGGACGTAAATTGTTCAGAACTGTCGTTCTTGCAGGTTTGGGCGTTGTAGGCTATCTCGCTTACACCAATCTCAAGCCGACCGAGGACCCGTGGGCTGCCGCCTACTGGGAGGACGTCCCCGCCAAGGCTTAAACAAAAACGGAGAGGTTTGTACCTCTCCGTTTTTCTGTCCTACGAATGAAATTGAGGTCGAACAGAGTTCTAGTTTTTTGCCCACCTGTAAACTTCCCATGCACTCGCTACTGCATAGACATCGACTGAGGCAGTTTTAGGCTGGTGCTAGTTCGCCGCGTTGTGCGAGGAGTAGGTTTACTGCTTCGCGTATGAAGTCTGAACGTGTTTCACCATGCTTATGCGCTGATGCGTCCACAAGCGCCCTCTGTTCAGGTGTTAAGCGCGCATTTACGGCAATAAGTTTCTCGGCATATTTAGGCTGCCTACCGCGTGGGCGCACTACCTGCGTTAGCCCTGTGTAGAGTTCACCTTTTTCGGCTTCCTCAAACCAAGCGTTCTCCATTTCTGGAGTGACGTCACTTTCTTCGAGAATTACGAGCTTTTCCATTTTGATTTTCTGGCATAAAACCATAGTATTAGGCGGCTACTTTCTCTTTCACGTTAGGGAAGGTAATCTCTCCTCCGCAATAACGGAGCAATTCGTAAATTGTTTTGAATGAGGGATTTCCATCTCTGTTAAGAGATTTGTAAAGACTTGCACGTGTCACGCCGAGTTCTTCAGCAAGAGCACTCATGCCAAGGCCTCGACCGATTTGACCAAGCATATGCTGAATGAAGCTTGGGTCGTCAGGAGCTTCTTCAAAAGCAGCCTGAAGAAACATAGCAGCATCTTCTTTCGTTTCAATAAACTCTGCTATATCGTGATTCATTAGTTCTACCGTCATTGTTCTTTCCATTCCTTAAGTAGTTCCTGTGCCTTCTTAATATCGCGTGTTTGCGTGGATTTATCTCCACCTGCCAACAAGATAAGGAGCCTTCCCTTTTCTTCATAGCAATACACGCGATACCCCTTTCCAAAATGGAATCGCAACTCAATGACGCCCTTGCCAACACTTTTATAGTCACCAAGTAACTGGCCACTGTCTGCGATGCGTTCTAAAGCAATCAAGATTCTCACCTGCACCTGCTTAGGCAAGCTCCTCAACCACTTATCACATTGCTCAGTCCGCTGTATCAACACACCACTATTGTATCCCACAGGAAACACTAGGACAAGCTTTCGTGACCTTTCCGCTCTCCGCTCGTCGTTGTTCGCTCCCTACGCTCACGAATGAAATTAAGGTCGAACAGAGTTCGACCTTCTTTCCTGTGTTCGGAATTGCTTCGCAATTCCTATCACAACTTCCTCGCTCCGGTCTCGAAAGTAAACTTTCGGACCCTCCGCTCGTCGTTGTGGAGCTCGGGGGGTAGAACTCGAACTCTCAAAAAGTGAGTTCGAGGCTTCCTCTCGAAGTGGAGCTAACGGGACTCGAACCCGTAACCCCCTGCTTGCAAAGCAGGTGCGCTACCAATTGCGCCATAGCCCCAGAGTGGGCCTAGCTGGGCTCGAACCAGCGACCTCAGTCTTATCAGGACTGCGCTCTAACCAACTGAGCTATAGGCCCATCGCACCTTGTGGGTGCTGCACAAGGCTACCTCAGTTTTGCGACTTTTGCCAAGCAAGATTCCGTGAGACGCTAAACGTCACATTTTCTCATCCAACACACGATGCCAAGCCACCGTCATAACGCCTGTAAAAACTTAAAAATCACCCTGCCAATTACGTACAAAAAGCCACAAAAAACACTAGAATGTAACTTACATTACACGCAGGGTTTGTTATTCCACCATAACGATGGAACGCCCTTTTTCGTTAAGGAGCTCTTATGAAAACAAGAAATCCAGCGGTAACCAAATGGGTGACGCTCGCTGTCGTCGCGTTTACGGGTGGTCTTATCACAAAACTTCCTTATCTACGTGAAACATATATGAACCCCTTGCAGGAAGCCACCGGTGCGAATATGACCCAATTGGGTATCCTCATGTCCGCCTATGGAATTGTGAACTTCATTCTCTACTTCCCAGGCGGCGTCCTCGCCGATAAGTTCTCAACACGCAAACTTATCGCAATCTCTGCTTTCGGCACTGCCGCAGCAGGCCTATGGTATTGGATGATGCCAGGCTTCGTATGGCTCGTCGTGATTCACGCGATTTTCGCTGTCACAACAGTCTTTACCTTCTGGGCGGCGATGGTTAAATCTATTAACGGTCTTGGAGGACCTGAAGAACAGGGGCGCCTGTTTGGTTTCCTCGAAGGCGGCCGTGGTCTGATTGGTACCGTCGCAGCTCTTGGCTCGGTGGCTGTCTTTGGTTGGGCAGCCGACGAGATTGGCGGCATGAAGAACGCTATTTTGTACTACAGCCTTCTTCTTATCGTCGCCGGTATTCTCGCCCTCATCTTTATGGAGGACAAGAAGCCAGAAACGAAGGTCGCCACAAAAGTCACTGACTCTCTCAAGTGGGCAGACGTCGTCGAAGTGGCGAAGATGCCGCGCGTGTGGATGGCAGGTGTGCTCGGTATTTGTAACTACTCCGCACTCATCTTCCACGGCTACGTCACTGGTTATCTCTCGGACGCCTTCGGGCTTTCGGATACCGTCGTCGGTAACCTCTCCGTCATTCGTACCTACTTTATGATGATGATCGGCGCCCTCCTTGCCGGATTTGTGGCAGACAAGATTGGAAGCCGTATCAAATTCATCAAGTGGGCCTTTGTCGGAATGACGATTTTCGCGTCCCTGTACGTCATCATTCCCGCAGGTCCGAAAGGGATTCCGCTTATTATCGCGAACTTCATCGTCTTTGGTTTGTGCCTCTACTCGATTAAAGCACTGTACTTCTCCACAATTGACGAAGTGCTTGTGCCCAAGCGACTTGCAGGTACTGCCTCTGGTGTGATTTCGCTTGTCACCTATGCTCCAGAGATTTTCCTTTACACAGTCTCCGGCGCGATGGTCGACAAATACATCGATACCGCGACGCCCTTGCAGGGATATCACAACTGCTTTATTGCAATGGCAATTCTCTCGGCAATCGGCTTCGTGTGCGGTCTGCTCTTGTTGCGTATGAACAGGAAAGCAATCGCAGAAAAGGAAGCAGCGGAAGCTGCCGCACTTGCTGACGGTGCTCCAGTTGATGATGACGCTGCCGCAGTTGTTGACAACGCTGTAGCAGCCGCTGACGACGCTGCAAGCGAATAGAAAACACTATAAGCCGCCGTTGGTGCGCGCCAACGGCGGCTTATATGCACAGTAAGGACAACTCGTGTCTCCCACACCCACCAAGAACGCTCTTGCTTCACTTCTCGCCCAGCAAGGCATATCAGGCGAGCAGCTCACCCAATCCCTGCGCGCCCTAGAAAGCTGCGGATTAAGCGAACACGCTACAGATTTTCGTCCCCTCAGCAAAGGAATGACAAATACCAGCTATATTTTCCGCTGCGGCAACACACAGTATCTTCTGCGCCTAGCAGGAAAAGGTACGAGTGCTTTTATTGACCGCACCCAAGAAGCAGAAGTCTATCGCCTGCTTGCCGGCTCTGGAATCACAGACCACGCCCTCTATCTTGACCCGTCCACCGGCACTAAAATAACCGAGTTCGTCGATAATGCGCGCGCGTGCGACCCCCGCTCACAAGACGATATGCGCCGCTGTATGGAACATTTACGCCGCTTCCACGAGTATTCTCTGAGTAAAAAACTCCAGTCCCCCGTCATTGGTAATTTTGACCTTGTACGCAAATTACACGAATATGAAGAAGCGCTCCACACAGATATGACATCGCGTTTCCCTGACTATATGCAGGTGAGAGCGAAAGCAGAAAAAGTCGCGCAATTTATAGAAAAAATGCCGCGTGAGCACTGCCTATGCCATATTGACCCCGTTGCCGATAATTTCCTTCTTCCTGAGGGTGAAGTGCGCCTTATCGATTGGGAATACGCGGAAATGGCAGATCCACATCTCGATATTGCCATGTTCTGTATCTATTCTGGGCTTGAGCGCGCCGCGATTGACCGGGCAATGTTCCTGTATTTTGGGCACGAGCCCACAGACGATATTCGCCTGAAAATCTATGCGTATGTGGGGCTTGCCGGTCTGCTATGGACGGTATGGTGCGAGTTGCGTCGTGAAAATGGCGCCGCCTACGACGAGTATGAGGAAATACAATACGGATATCCTCGTAAATATTTTGATCTTGTCCTTGACGGTGAAGTGAAAGCCTAGTTCCTCAAAAGCAAACACAAGCGCGGGGGCAGACCCTCCCCTTTTCGTTGCCTTGTCTCGCTGCCGCGCCTTAGGCTATTTGCCGTTATTCACACGCTCTCGCCACACGAGGGCAGCTTCTGGGTAATCGGTGAATACACCGTCACACCCCATCTCATGTAGGCGCGTGAATGTCGTGAAATCGTTGACCGTCCACACATTCACCTCAACACCCACACTATGGCATTCATCGACATTTTCTTTCGTCACCATTGAAGCCGAAGGGTGCCACGCGGAAAAACCGTATTCCTTGCAATAGTCTGCGAGGAAAGCGCGAGCTCCCGCTTCTTCCCACACAAGAGCACCAAGCCGAGCCTGTGGGGCAATCTTTTTGAGGTTGAGCAGGGAAACGTGATTGAAACAGGAAAAAAGCATGCGCTCCCCAAGCCCGTGGCGCTCCACAATAGACCAGATTTTTTCCTCAATTTTCGGGTAGGGAACAAGATCTGTTTTAATTTCCACATTCGTGAACATCTCCGTTTGCGCCACCCACTCGCAATACTCATCGAATGTTGGGATTGGCTGGAAAGGATAACGCCCCTCGTAGAGGCTGGCAGCATTTGCCTCGCGCAATTCTGCTGCTGTCATATACCCGATTGCGCCGTCCTTATCGGTTGTGCGCTTCAAAGTCTCGTCGTGGATGACGACGACTTCTCCATCTTTGGTGAGGTGACAGTCCAGCTCAATAGCTTCACAGCCGGTTTTTTCTGCTTCCTTATAGGCAAGCATGGTGTTTTCTGGGAAAAGACCGCTGTATCCCCTATGTGCAAAAATCTTCATACGATTTCCTCGTGACGGTGGTGGATTATTCGTCAGTAACGGTGATATGTAGACCGCCAACAAGAGCGGCGATGAAATTGTAGACCAGCGCGCCGACGGCGAAAAGTGCCGTCATCATAACGATATCGATAATGGCAATGATGACCGCAAAACTCATCCAGCGCCCAAAACCGAGATAGGCGGCAAGCTGAAGCAGCTGCTCGGAGTTCAACGTCTCAAACAAATCGCTGATTTGCGCAAAAACATGCATCGCGTCGAGCACCAGCCACAGGAGCAGCATGGCAATCACAATCATGATTCCCATGGCAACCGACAAAAGGAAACCAATCTTCAAAATCGAGAGCGGCTCGATTTTTTGGATTGTCATCTTCACGCGGCGAATTCCCACACTGCGGCGGGCGGCAGCCTCAGCTACCCCACGCGGAGCAGCCTTTGCCGGCGCCGTCTTCCCTTCAGGGTGGATGGGCGGAAACTCGACATTGCCCTCACCCGCTTCTTTCACTGCGGGGACGACCGTTGTCTCCTCGGCGTCTTTCGCTTTCTTTTTGCTCATAGAAACTCCCCATTTCATCGGCATTGCAACAATGCGTCTGTGTAGAGCCTACTCTTTCTTTGCCTGGCTCGCACTCTCTGTTACATTCTTGGCTTCATCTGAGCCAGCCTCGGATTGTGCGTCCTCGCCCTCAGTGTCCGCGGTTTCCTCGTCAATCTCACTCTCAGAATTGAGCGCGATAGCGATAATCGCGTCCCCCTTATCTGGGCGGGTGAAGGTCACGCCTTGAGTGTTGCGGCCAGTCGTTGAGACTTCCTCGGTTGAAGCGCGCATGACCTTGCCAGACTCCATAATCACCAGTACGTCCTCACCAGAAGTGATGAGTGCGCCGACCAAATCGCCACGTTCTTCGGTCAACTTGGCAACCTTGATACCGAAACCGCCTCGACCTTGGCTGCGATACTCGGACACGGGCGTGCGCTTGGCAAAGCCTTTCTCCGTCACGATGAAAACATCGGCGTCGTCGCGGACGATATCCATCGTGAGTAGCTGGTCGCCCTCGCGGAATTTCATGCCGCGCACACCAGAGGACGGTCTGCCCATAGGCCGCAGCACCTCATCGTTGGCGGTGAAACGCAAGCTCATGCCCTTGCGGGAGACGAGGAAGATGTCATCCCCCTCATTCGCTAGGCGTGCCGAAACGACCTGGTCAATTTCGCCGTTCTCCAGCTCGCGCAGTTTCACGGCAATCAGGCCGCCCGTGCGCGGCGAATCGTACTCGCTCAGGCGCGTCTTTTTCACCAAGCCCGACTTGGTGGCAAGCACCAGATAATCCGCCTGCTGGTAATCCTTCATCGAAATAACCGAAGCGATTGTTTCACCAGGCTGGAACGCGAGCAGGTTCGCAATATGCTGGCCCTTCGCGTCGCGCCCGCCCTCTGGAAGCTCGTAGCCTTTAATGCGGTAGACGCGCCCGAAATTCGTGAAGAATAAATGCCAGGCGTGGGTCGAGGCGACACCGAAATGCTCAACAACATCATCGCCGCGCAAAGTCGCACCCTTAATACCCTTGCCGCCGCGATGTTGAGCGCGATACTCGCTGACCTTCGTGCGCTTGATGAAGCCGCCGCGCGTAATCGTCACAACCACATCTTCTTCGGGAATCAAATCCTCAACAGTCATCTCGCCATCAAACGGCAAAATTGTGGTGCGGCGGTCGTCCCCATACTTGGCGACAATCTCGCCGAGTTCCTCGGAAATAATCGCGCGCTGACGCTCAGGGCGAGCAAGAATATCCTTGTAATCCTTGGTGAGCTCGACTTTTTCGTTGTACTCATCGAGAATCTTTTGACGCTCCAAGGCAGCCAAGCGGCGAAGCTGCATTTCCAGAATCGCATTCGCCTGGTCCTCGTCAATCTCCAGCATTTTCATCAACGCAATGCGCGCCTCGTCGACCGTCGGAGAATTACGAATCGTCTCGATAACCTCATCGAGCATGTCGAGCGCCTTGAGATAGCCCTCGAGAATATGCAGGCGACGGTTGATTTCCGCCAAGCGATACTGGGTGCGACGCTGAATAACCTCAATCTGGTGGGCGACCCAGTGGCGCACGAAACCGTCCAGCGACAAGGTACGTGGCACACCGTCTACCAGCGCCAACATATTGGCGGGGAAGTTATTTTGCAGCTGAGTGTGCTTGTAGAGATTGTTGAGCACAACCTTTGCCACAGCGTCTTTCTTCAGGACGATGACGATACGCTGGCCTTCGCGTCCGGAGGTTTCGTCGCGGATATCGGCGATACCGGGCAGGCGGCCGTCCTTAATACCCTCAACCATCTTGTCGAGCAGACGGTCAGGATTGACCTGATAAGGCAAATCGGAGACAACCAAGCATTGGCGCCCGCCAATCTCGTCCACCTCGACCACGGCACGCTGAGTGATTGTGCCGTGCCCTGTGCGGTACATTTCCTCAATACCGCGAGTGCCAAGAATCGTTGCGCCTGTGGGGAAATCTGGGCCTTTAATGCGAAGCATAAGCTCGCCGAGCAGCTCCTCGCGTGGCACATCGGGATTCTCCAAATACCACTGGACACCCTCGGCGACCTCGCGCAGATTATGCGGCGGGATACGGGTTGCCATACCAACGGCGATACCCTCAGAGCCGTTGACGAGTAGATTCGGGAATCGCGCCGTCAGGACGGTCGGCTCAACGGTTGAACCGTCATAGTTTGGCTCAAAATCGACCGTGTCCTCTTTGATGTCTCGCACCATTTCAAGGGCAAGAGCAGCCATTTTAGCCTCAGTGTAACGCGGTGCTGCCGCGCCAAGCTCACCGGGCGTACCGAAGTTTCCTTGCCCCGACACTAGCGGATAGCGCAGCGCCCACGGCTGGACCATGCGCACCATCGTGTCGTAGATAGCGGCGTCGCCATGAGGGTGATAGTGGCCCATCACGTCGCCGACAATCTTGGCGGACTTCGAGAAAGAACTATCGGGACGATAGCCGCCGTCATACATCGCGTAGATGACGCGGCGGTGAACCGGCTTCAGGCCGTCACGTACATCGGGCAGCGCGCGCCCGACAATGACGGACATGGCATAGTCGAGATAGGACTTTTCCATTTCGCGCTGGAGGTCAACCTCCATGATTGCGCTGTTCTGTACTTCTTCTGTGGTCTTTTCTTCACTCATACTATGCCTGCCTTAAATATCCAAGAATCGTACATCGTGGGCGTTGCGCTGAATAAAGGAGCGGCGCGAATCGACATCTTCGCCCATGAGGACGGAGAACGTTTCGTCTGTCGCCGCGGCTTCGCCGATAGAAACCTGTTTGAGTGTGCGGTGTGCCGGATCCATCGTGGTATCCCACAGCTCCTCGGCATTCATCTCGCCCAAACCCTTGTATCGCTGAATACGCTGCGATTCGTCCTTGGGCAAGCGCCAACCTTGAGCCAAGCCCGCTTCCAGCTTCTCGTCACGCTCCTTATCGGAGAACACATAATCGTGAGGCGCATTCGTCCACTTGATACGGTAGAGCGGCGGCATGGCGAGATAGACGTGTCCATTTTCGATAAGCGGGCGCATATAGCGGTAGACCAGCGTGAGCAGGAGCGTTGCGATATGCGAGCCGTCCACATCGGCGTCCGCCATGAAAACAATTTTGTGGTAGCGCAGCTTGTCCATATCGAAATCTTCGCCGACGCCAGTGCCGAAAGCAGTGATAAGCCCTTGGATTGTTTCCGAGGACAGCGCACGGTCAAGGCGCGCCTTTTCGACGTTCAAAATCTTGCCACGAATCGGCATGATTGCCTGAACTTTCGGGTCGCGCCCGTTGACGGCAGAGCCGCCAGCCGAATCACCCTCGACGATGAAAATCTCGGCTTCTTCGGGGTTGCGCGTTGTGCAATCTTTGAGCTTGCCCGGCATGGACGCCGACTCGAGGACGGTCTTGCGACGGGTTGCTTCGCGGGCTTTGCGGGCTGCCGCGCGCGCAGCATATGCCTGGGTGGCCTTGCGAATAATATCTTTGGCTTCGCCGGGGTGCGAATCGAGCCAATCGGTCAGAGCAGAATAAAGCTGCTGCTGGACGAAAGTGCGCGCCTCAGTGTTGCCAAGCTTCGTCTTTGTCTGCCCTTCGAATTGCGGCTGGCCGAGCTTGACGGCAATAATCGCGGTCAAACCCTCACGCACATCCTCACCGGAAAGATTCGGGTCTTTTTCTTTCAGCAGATTCTTATCGCGCGCATACTTGTTGATGACGCTGGTCAAAGCGGCACGGAAGCCCTCTTCGTGGGTGCCGCCCTCGGTCGTGTTAATAGTGTTTGCGAAGGTATAGACGGACTCGGAGTATGCTCCCGTCCACTGCATTGCCACTTCGCATTGAATTTGCTTGTCAGTATCTTCGGCTTCAAAGTAGATGACCGAGGGGTTGACGATTTCTGCTTTTTTCGTCTTGTTGAGATAGGTGACGTAATCAAGCAGGCCGCCCTCATACATGTAGGAGACTTCGCGGTGCCCCGCCTTGGCATCATCTGTCTCGCCTGCCTCATCACCGGTGACTTCGTCTCCGTCCGAGACAGCTTCTTTACGCTCATCAATAAGGGTGATACGCAGGTTTTTGTTGAGGAAGGTCATCTGGTGGAAACGCTTGCGCAGAGTCTCAAAATCGTATTCGGTCGTCTCGAAAATATCCTCATTCGCCCAGAATGTCTGGGTCGTGCCAGTCTCTGTGGTCTTTTCGCCCTTTTTAAGGGGGCCATCGGGCACACCGTTAGTGAAAGAAATCCTCCACACATAACCGTCACGATGAACCTCGGTTTCCATTCTGGACGAGAGCGCGTTGACGACGGAAATACCAACACCGTGCAGACCGCCCGAGACGGCATAGCCACCATTACCGAATTTGCCGCCTGCATGCAGAATTGTCATCACGACTTCGACGGCGGGGCGGTTTTCGGTGGGGTGCATATCGACAGGGATACCGCGCCCATTATCACGCACGCGCACACCGCCATCATCGAGGAGGGTGACTTCGATGTGGTCGCAGTAGCCGGCAAGGGCCTCATCAACCGAGTTGTCCACAACCTCATAGACGAGGTGGTGCAGGCCGCGCTCGCCCGTCGAACCGATGTACATGCCGGGGCGTTTGCGGACGGCCTCAAGGCCCTCAAGAACGGTAATATTTGATGCGTCGTAATTTCCTTCGACTTTGCCGACGCTCGTTGCTTCTTGTTCAACTGTCGTCTCGGCGTTTTCAGCCACGCTTATGCCTCTCTTCATCTCTAAAATGTTCCCTACGGCGCGGAAGTGGCCGTGCAGTAGGACCCTACAGATATATAACCTCGTCTATTCTATCGCACAAAAAATGCACGTCTGAGAGGGTGGGGCTATATCTAAGGTGCTGCCTGCCACTATTTTTCCAGACCCCTTCATTGCGAACGTTTTTCCGTCGTTGCGAGGAGGACGCTCTGCGGCCGACGAAGCAATCTCTCTCGTCATTGCGAGCCTGCCGCTAGGCAGGCGTGGCAATCAATATCAACCCCATTGCTTGCTTTCGCGAAGCCAGCATTTTCCATTACTCCTTGCGTTGCCAGTCGATCAATACCCATTACTGATTGCTTCGCCCCTACGGGGCTCGCAATGACGTGGTGGGGATGCTTCAACCACTTCGTTTCCTCTCAAGGACGGGTTGAAGATTATTTCCAGCGGGTGTAGACGGCAATCTCTGTAACAACATCCGCCCCAAGTTTTTCATTGATTTTTTCTTTCAAAACAGCCGAAAGTGCCGTCATTTGTGCCTGCCACGAGGACGAGGACGTATTCAAAACCAACTTCCCGTCCTTAAAAGACTCAATCACGCAATGGCGCGCATTTGCTTCGCCGATAATCTCTGTCCAGCGCGCCTTCAATTCTCCGCCGCTCACGCTTTCTTCCCAGCCTGAATCTTTGACGAAAGCCGCCAGAATCTCTGAGAGAGCATGAGGGTCGCGCCGCGAAGGGCGTGCGCCTGTGCCCAAATCTTCTCTATCCCAATTGATTCCGGGTGTAAAAACCTCATCTCCGAGGGGAGTAATCTCGGTGCGTTCAGCTTTTTTTCTTTTGCCGCCATAACTAGTCGGACGCTCCCCGCGCCGCCGCGCCGCCTCTTGTGCTTTTTCCAGAGCCCGCAAAGCGACAAAATCACCATTTTTCTCGCGCGCCTCGCGCCGCGCCTGCTCTACCTTTTCACCCATTATCGTTCCTCTTCTACCTGCACATTCCCTGGGGTGACGCGGTAGCGCTGCCCGCCAAGCCCTGCTGGAACGTCCTCGTCAACAGCAGCAGTAATAAAAACCTGTTCGACATCTGCTGCGATCTCCGCCAGGCGTTCACGCCGCGTAGCGTCAAGCTCAGAAAAAACGTCGTCAAGAATAAGAATGGGCTGGTCCTCCTCTTCGGTCAGCATTTTCCAGCCAGCAAGGCGCAAAGCAAGCACAAAAGACCAAGATTCTCCATGCGAGGCATATCCTTTTGCTGGAAAAGTGGCAAGGGAAAGAATCATATCGTCACGGTGGGGACCGATAAGATTTGCCCCGCGCTCAATCTCTTTCTCCCTATGCCTCCCCAACGCTTCTACCAGGCGTTTCGCGTTATTGTCGGCAGAACATAACTCCGCTTCGTGACTCTCAATATCGCTTGCCGCTGTGTCAGTGTTGTAAATATCGTATGCCGAAGGCAGCTCCCACAGTTCTTTGTCGGCGCTGGCTTTATAGTCGATTCGCGCTGTCTTGTCCCCGCCAGCAACTCTTTCGTAATACTCGCCAATACTCGGCCGCATTGCAGAAATTATTCGCGCCCGCTCGGCCATAATCTGCCCGCCAAGTTCAGCGAGCTGAACATCCCACACTTCCAGAGCGCCCTCGTCAACAGGTAAACCCCGCCACTTCTTCGAGGACAAGGATTTGAGCAGAGCCCCGCGTTGTTTGAGGACTTTTTCGTAATCCGCGCGCACTTTTGCCATGCGTGGGCGCTGCTGAATCATCAGCTCGTCAAGGAAACGCCGGCGCACTCCTGGTTCGTCGCGTACAAGGCGCAAATCTTCGGGAGCAAAAACGACACTTTTGACTATTCCCAATAATTGCGAGGGTTTCGCCAGGCTCCGATTGATACGCGCGCGATTGGCTCGCCCCGCATAAATCTCAACTTCGAGGGTCATCGGGCGCTCTTTTTGCATAAGCCGTGCCTGGATAACTGCGGCTTGCTGACCTTGGCGAACAAGAGCGGCATCCGACGAAACCCTATGCGACGATAACGTTGAAAGATACCCTATTGCTTCAACAATATTCGTTTTTCCATAACCATTCGACCCTATAAATGTCGTCACGCCCGTATCAAATTCGATGACGGTATGCTCATAGGATCGAAAATCGTTCAGCGCAAGGTGTGAAAGATACACGGTATCCGCAGGGGCTTACTCATAAAGACGAATAGGCATTTGCAAAACCTTGTAACCCTCTATTTCTTCACCATCAGCTTCTTTTTGTGCCGTAATGACGGCAGGCTTTGTAGCCTGAGTGAAAGAAATCCGGGCAAAATCGCTATCGAGAGATTCAAGTGCTTCGCGCAGATAATTCGGGTTGAAGCCCATCGAAATATCCTCGCTTGCACCTTCAATTGCAATTGCGTCCGAGATGCGGTCGTTATCGCCCTGACCTGCTTCGAGAGTTACCACTTCGGAAGCGAAAGATAAGCGGACGGGCAGATTCTTTTCGACAACAAGAGAAACACGTCGAATTGCATCAATCATATCCCTACGGTTCATCACCGCATGCCCTGTGCTTTCTTCGGGGAAAAGATTGCGAACAGGTGGATACTCGCCGTCAACGCGGCGCAAGGTATTCGTGCGGCCACCTGCGGAAATACCAACGATATTGGAGTTTTCGTCCGCGTAAATATCGACCTTAGCAACCGAACCCAAATTCTTGGAAATATCTGCCAAACGAGAAGCCCTAATAAGAATACGCTCAGACATATCCTTACGAGCCGGCTCCCAGGTCAACTCTTTGAGGGCAAGACGATAGCGATCCGTCGCCATAAGAGCAATATCATCGCCATCAATCTCAATACAAATTGAAACAAGCAAAGGTAACGTATCGTCATGGGACGCCGCCGTTGCCACCTGGCTAATCGCCTGCTGCCACTCGGCACCGTCAATACTTCCTGCTAACTCAGGCAATTCGATTGCCTTAGGATAATCTTCCACCGGCATTGTTGCCATTGACAAATGCGAAGAGCCGCAGACCAAATCGAGCTTGTTACCCTCTGTTTTCATCTCAATCGCATATTGCGGAATAACCTTGGAAAACTCAGCCAACAAGCGTCCGTTGACTACACACGAGCCCGCTTCCTGAACCTGTGCTTCTACGCTTACTTTCGCACCAATCTCAGGATCATGCGACGCTAAAAGAAGCGTTCCCTCTTCGGTCGCTTCCATCAAAATACCGCCAAGAATAGGTTTAGCGGGATTCGCCTGTATTGTTCGTGCAACCCAGGAAACAGCTTCAGAGAAAATATCACGATTAATACTCAGCTGCATAATAGCCTCCCTTGTCTTTTCTTACTGCCTCCAACTATATAGTGCTTCACCTGTTTATGAATTGGATTTACGCTTAAAACATAGATAAAAATTGAGATTCCTCAAAATGGTCGCGTCCAGACCCCCGTGTTCACGGGCAACAAAATATGTATATAGAGAATAAATAAGGTAGTAGGAGTAATAGGGGCTGTGGAAATTGTGGAATACCCTATTTTTCGTTGCAATAAAAAGGTTTTGAATGTTGAGAGAATGTTTGTGTTTTCTGAGTGAAGGAAAAGAATTTGTGAAGAAGTAAAAATGACGTTTTTTGTAAGTCACAGATGAGGTCTTTTTATTAACGATGACGGGGTTCTTTTTCAGGGGTTATATACAAAATATGTACATATGTTTTGAGTATTGAGCGTGGCGATTATTTCCGTTTCGGGGCGGTATTCGCCTGCCTTTCGGCAGGCTTCGACCCTCCCTCACTCCGGCTACACGTGAGCACGCTCCCGTGCGCTCTCCGTTCGGTACGGGTGACGCTTGATCTCCTCGACAAAAACGGTCGCCGCGGTAAAAATAAGAAAAAAGAAAACTAACTATTCTTCGCGACTTGTTTGATGAGGCTTGTCAGCTCAGAGACTTGATTGTACGTGCTTGGCTGTTCTGACATTTCCGCATTGATTTTCTTATAGGCGTGGATGACAGTTGTGTGATCGCGTCCGCCGAACAGTTCACCAATCTTTGGAAGCGATAAATCAGTCATTTCACGGCATAGATACATCGCCATTTGTCGGGCAAAAGCGAGATCACGCACACGCGAGGACGAAATGAGGTCGTCCATCGTGATATTGAAATAGTCTGCGGTCTTGCCCATGATGAGACTCGAGGTTATCTCTACACCGTCAGAAGCAGAAATCAAATCCCGCAAAACAGCTTGAGTGAGGGCGAGGTCGGCAGGCTGATTATTAATGCCCGCAAAAGCGGTGACGCGGCGCAGCGCACCCTCCATCTCTCGCACGTTCGTCGTCATATTTGTTGCAATATACTCGTTGACTTCGCGGGGTACTTCTAAACCGTCAGCAGCCGCTTTCTTTTCCAAAATAGCGATACGAGTCTCCAGTGAAGGAGCAGTAATATCGGCCGTAATTCCCGAATTGAAACGAGAAATAAGGCGTTCCTCAAAGCCATTGAGCAGACTGGGGGCAACATCAGAGGTGATGACGATTTGCTTATTGGCATTGATAAGCGCATTAAAGGTATGGAAGAACTCCTCAACCGTAGAATCCTTGCCGCCAATAAACTGGATATCGTCAATGAGAAGAATATCGACGTTGCGGAACTCGTCCTTAAACTCTGCCTGTCGCCTATCGCGCACCGCGCTAATAAAGGCATTAGTAAACTCTTCGGCACTCACATAACGGACGCTTTTATCAGGGAAAAGCTTAAGGGTGTAATTGCCGATGGCGTGCATAAGATGGGTTTTTCCCAAACCCGAGTTTGAATACATGAAAAGCGGGTTATAGACGGTTCCCGGAGCTTCAGAAACAGCACGCGAGGCGGCATTCGCAAGACGGTTTGATTCACCGACAACGAAGTTTTCAAACGTATGACGGGGATTAAGGCCGGCAGAGAGAGCTTTTGTCGCAGTTTTTGGCGAGTCAAAATAGGTCGAAGAGACAGAAGCGGAAGCTTCAGGCAGCGAGGTGTCTGCAGGGGAAGGCGAGTCGACAGGTGTTACACGTGGAATCGGTGCCGTATCTTCACGCATCTGTTCGTGTACTTCCGCCTGCGTTTGCGCAGGTACACCGTGTGAAGGCTCAAAAGAAGAAAAAGCTTGGGCAGAAGCAGGGGCTTGCTCTTCTACGGGTATTTGATTCTCCCCTTCGTTGATTGTGGGATCGATAGAGATGTCGATGTGGATATCGCGTCCTAAAATGTCATGGAGTTTGTTTTCCATAACGGACAGAGCGTGCTTTTCAATAACATCTTTGACGGTAGTCGAAGCAGCAGAAACACGGAAAAGATTGTCAGCATACGCTTGTGGACGAACCATGCGGACAAAAGCGCGCCCTAATGAGGATAAAGAGTTATCAGCAATAGCTAATTCAACAGCTGCTTCCCACACTTGGGACGCTTGTAATGCGTTGTTCACACTTAACTCCTACGACGACTGTGAGTATCCGTGAACCCGATACACCTCCCAGGTAGATCAGGACACGGTGATGAATCCACAGGCAATAGTAGAACATATCCACAAGCCACACCACTCACTTATCCACAGACTTGTTCACAAATGTGGAAAATTACATATATGTAATTTATAGAGCTCTTTCCCTTTTTCCATGGGAAATATCTACGCACAGATTTGTTCACATGTGTGGAGAATGCAGAAAAATTGAATAATTACAATATATGGGAAAGAATCACCATGAGAGACTTGTCACCGAAGCCCCTCCTAACATTGACCTTTACCCAGTTAAGAGCGTAAAGTCGCTTAGTCACGTCTATATGTGCGAGCCCCCGTGTGAGCGGTATAGACAATGTCCGAGCGAAGTACTTCGCATAAGTATTGTGGAGAAGAAAAGACATGGTGAAACGTACTTTTCAACCAAATAATCGTCGCCGTCATAAGGTTCACGGCTTCCGCAAGCGCATGAGCATACGCGCAGGTCGTGCAGTTATTGCACGTCGTCGAAACAAGGGTCGCGCCAGGCTCGCTGCTTAAGCGCTGATTGACGTGCTCCCAGCCGCCAATCGCATGCGAGGAGAAAAAGAGTTCGCTACCGCCTTCGACGGGATTCGCGCCCGCCACGGCCATGTGGCTCTTTCCCTCTCCAGCAGCGATGTGGAAGATGAAGAAATTGCCGGCTTTCACAATCCGAAAGTCGGCTTCATCGTCTCCAAGAAAGTTGGGAACTCTGTCATTCGACACAGAATAACGCGGCAATTTCGACATATCGTGAGGTCGTGGATAGATAAGGGAATGCTCAATGATGGCGAGTATCTTGTTGTTAGAGCATTTCCGGGATGTGCAGGAGTGCCATCATCAGTCCTCGCTCACGACATGGCGAACGCTTTGAAAAAATGTCGAGCTAAAAAGGAACAGGTATAGGAGGCACAATGACTACTCTTTCACGTCTACTTGGCGCTCCTATACGCCTGTATCAACGCACCATTTCCGCAAACACACAACCGCGGTGTCGCTACTCACCAAGTTGTTCGAATTACGCACTTGAGGCTCTTGAGATTCATGGGGTTTTCAAGGGTACACTATTGGGCGTATGGAGAGTCTTGCGGTGTAATCCGTGGTCTGCCGGTGGTGTTGATAGAGTTCCAGCTAAAGGTTCGTGGCCAACCGCTCCCTTGGGGCACGCCGAACTTCTCGCCCTCTATGAGCAAGAAGATTCCTCACCGTGTGCCCACAGAGAAGATACAATACGCGAGAAAGCACAATAGGAGAAAAACGTGGATACTATTCTCTGGCCAATTATGTGGCTGATTTCTTGGATTCTCTACGGAATCCATAAGGTTCTGACCATGCTGGGAATGCATGCTGGTTCAGGACCTGCGTGGATTCTCGCAATTCTCGGTTTGACCGTTGTTGTGCGACTGATTGTGTTGCCTCTGTACAACAAACAAATCCGAGCCTCCCGTGAGACTCAGATTCTTCAACCAGAAATCCAGAAGATTCAAGCCAAATACAAGGGCAAGAAAGATCCTCAGTCTCAACAGCGTATGAGCGAGGAAATGCGAGCTCTCTACAAGGACGCAGGAACATCACCTTTTGCCTCCTGCCTGCCCTTGCTCATTCAAATGCCCGTCCTCTTCGCCCTTTTCCGCGTGCTCTACGCATTCCAACCTATCGCTAACGGAACATATCCCAAAGGCGATCACCTCGGCCCCATTGATGCTTCTGTGGCAAAAGAGTTTCTTGGTTCGACAATTTTCGGAGCTCCACTTTCTGCATCCATGAATAATGTTCCTGCTGGATATTCGGTATGGACGGTACGCATTGTTGCCGCTATTCTCATCCTTTTCCTCGTTGTGACGATGTTCTACACGACGAAACAGCTGACGATGAAGAATATGCCCGAATCGGCAATGGACCCTTCCAATCCTGCTTTTAAGACCCAAAAGTACATGATGTACGGTATGCCGTTGATTTACCTGTTCACGGGTATTGCTTTCCAAATCGGTGTGCTTGTCTACTGGTGTGCAGGAAACCTGTGGAATATCGGGCAGCAGACATGGTTCTTACGTAACAATCCCACCCCCGGTTCAACCGCGCATAAGGCACGAATTGAACGTCTGCGCGCTAAAAAAGAGCGTAAAGGCAAGCTGAGCGCAAAAGAAGAAGCCGAGCTTGTTGAAGCCGGACAAGAAAAGGTCGTACATATCAACGAAAGTGGAGACCTTGTTGGTAAAGACGGTTTGACTGACGAAGAGCGTGCACTCAAGCAATATGAACGCCGCCAGGCAGAGCGTGCACGAAGCAAGCCAAAAAAGAAGAAAAAGAAGAAGAAATAATTACAATAGTAAAGTCTGTGTACCCCAGCTTTAACAAAAACGTATGAAAGCTATAAGGGCTTTCACTCAAGGAAGGAAATCCAATGACACAGGAGATGTCACGAGAGGAATTGGTCGCTCGTCTCGACAAAGAAGGAGATATTGCGGCTGATTATCTCGAAGAATTACTCGACATTGCTGATTTGGACGGTGATATCGAGATTTCTGTTGAAGCTGACCGGGCTTCACTTGCAATTGTGACAGAAGGGCAGGCAGACCGTCGCCTGAAGCGTCTTATTGGGCGTGACGGAGAAGTTCTTGAAGCTTTGCAGGATTTAACTCGTCTTGCCGTTCAGTCCTCGACGGGTGACCGTTCTCGTCTCATGCTCGACATCGCTGGTTTCCGTGCGCAGCGCCGCCAAGACATTGCTCTTGAGACACAGGAAGCCATTGATATCGTCAAGGAAACAAAGAAAGCTTTTGCCCTTAAGCCAATGAATCCCTTTGAGCGCAAGGTTGTCCACGATTTGGCAGCTTCCTGCGGGATTTATTCGGATTCGTCTGGTGTGGGCGACGAGCGCCATGTTGTGCTTCTTCCAGAGCCTCATGCTGGTGCGGAGGCAAGTGACGCGGTTGAGACAGCAGATTCTGCCGAGACACCCGATCCGGTTGTAACTGCTGAATCGGCACCGAGCGCCGAGTAACTTCCTGTTACTAACTTTTGCAGGGGTGTGGTGATTGATTTTCGTTTCGGGGCGGTCAGGCTTGATCCCCTCACCGAAAACAATCACCACACCTTTGTTATTGCAGCTAGAAGGTAAAATAACGGTGCTCTATAAGAACAACAACAAAGCACTACAATATATCCCCATAGGTATTTATCTGAGAGAGTAGCTATGAATGTCGAAGAAGCGCCAGAGGGCGGTGAAGAGCACTTTGGCGTACAGGTGTGGGAAAAGCTGAATGCTTTTGCCGATATGCTCTGTGCAGAAGGCGAAAAGCGTGGATTGGTCGGCCCACGTGAATATGAAAAGCTCTGGACGCGCCACATCCTCAACTCCACAGCCATCCTTGATTTCGTCGAGGAGGGAGTACGCCTTGCCGATATCGGCAGCGGTGCCGGCTTCCCTGGCATTGTCGCAGCCATTACACGCCCCGATTTAGACGTGACACTTATTGATTCTATGGACAGGCGTTGCCAGTGGCTTCGAGACGTCAGCACAGCTCTCAAGCTTGAGAACGTGAGCATCCGATACACACAAGCCCAAGATCTCAAGGGAAGCTTCCAAACCGATGTCGCTACAGCGCGCGCTGTCGCTTCTGTTGCCAAGCTACTCCCCCTCACTATGCCTATTATTCGAGGCGGAGGCACCCTCCTTGCCTTAAAAGGCGAAAAGGTCAACGAAGAAATAGACGCTGCAGCTCCACAATTACGTAAATATAAGGCACAATACGCCGATGTACACACAGTAGTACCATTTGGTTGCGACGAAGCGACACGGGTTTTGGAAATCAAAAAGAAGTAGTTGTAAACGTTTCACGTGAAACGTTGAGTATGGATTTTTCTTCATACACGGGTTTGAAGGGGCGACAATTCTTCCGCTTCAGGGCGGTGACGCTTCATCCCTTCAGCGAAAGAAATTGCCGCCCCTTTTTAGCTTGTGTATGGTTCAACCCGTTTCACGTGAAACGGTGGAGTGAGAATCGTAGCGAGTGTGGTTCGTAGTGATGTTTCACGTGAAACATTGCAGTCAAAGTTCAGAAACTTGTCCACTGCTCTCTGTAGACTAAAGACGAAAGGAGCAGGTATGAGTGATCCACGAAAGAAAATAGACCGAAGCAATAACCCAATATTGGAAGCTAGA
>JAFYHO010000019.1 GCA_017539125.1 Actinomycetaceae bacterium
CTTCGCTCGCTCGCACAACAACGAACGAAAGGTCGGAATGCTCGCACAACAAGGAACGAAGCGTCCAAGGAAGCTCGCTTCCTTGAGACCGTAGTGACGCAGTTGTCGTAAGTGAGCGAAGCGAACGAACATTCCAGACTGAAGTGACGTTGACGAGCGGAAGGTCCGTGAAAGCTAGCTTTCACGAGACTGTAGCGAGGAAAACGTCGAAGGCGAAGCCGAATAGGAAGTTGTGGAAGGCAACGAAGTTGCCGAACAATGACGGAAAGTAATTCGCAATAACGTCGTATTTTTGTTTAGAATTGCTCTTGGAAAGGACAATTTCATGGCAAAAAAAGTACGCGTACATCATTTCGCTGAAAAGAAGCAGGCAGGCGAGCCAATCGTCATGCTCACGGCATATGATGCAATGACCGCAAAGATTTTCGATGATGCGGGGGTCGATTCGATTCTCGTCGGAGACTCCTACGGCACAACGATGCTCGGCTATCTCTCGACTATTCCAGTCGAAATGAGCGATATGTGTCGGGCAACCGCCGCCGTTGCCCGCGGAGCACAGCGCCCCTTTATCATCGCCGACATGCCTTTAGGGGCGTCCGAAGTGAGCGATGCTCAGGCGGTCGAAAATGCTATCGCCCTGCTCAAAGCTGGGGCAGAAGCGGTCAAAGTCGAAGGCGGGGTAGCGCGCGCCCACACAATCCGCGCTCTTGTCGATGCGGGTATTAACGTCTGCGGGCACGTCGGCTACACGCCACAGTCAATCAACGCCCTAGGAGGCCCGCGCGTCCAAGGCCGAGGCGACGGCGGCTACGAGAAGCTCCGCGCAGACGCCCTGGCAGTCCAAGAAGCGGGGGCTTTTGCTGTCGTCTTTGAAATGGTTCCTGAGCCTTTGGCAGAGAAAATTACTGCCGAATTGACCATTCCGACTATCGGTATCGGTGCAGGTAATGTCTGTGACGGTCAAGTTCTTGTCTGGACGGATATGGCGGGAATGACCGATTGGCAGCCCTCATTCGTCAAGCGTTTCGGCGAAATTGGCGAGGCTCTGCGCAGCGCAACCGAAACATATTGCGCCGAGGTGCGCTCGCGTGCATTCCCCGACCCTGACCACACCTTTGACAAGTAGATTGACGTAAGCGAAAAGCGAGGCAGACATGAACGCTCAAGAAGAACACGTATTGCGCACTATCGAAGAAAAAGGCGTGCGTTTTGTGCGCCTGTGGTTTACCGATATCGTCGGCAAACTCAAGTCGGTAGCTGTGGCTCCCGCCGAGCTCGAAGAAGCATTCCAAGAGGGAATTGGTTTTGACGGCTCGTCTATTGAGGGGCTGACCCGTGTCTACGAATCCGATATGCTTGCCCGTCCGGACGCAGCCACATTCCAGCTGCTCCCGTGGCAAGGCATGGAATTCCCCGTCGCTCGCCTTTTCTGTGATATCGAAAGCCGTGACGGCGAGCCCGCGCGTTCTGACCCGCGTTCCATTTTGAAGCGTGCTTTGGACAAGGCAGCCGATATGGGCTTTACCTGCCGCATTCACCCTGAGTTCGAGTTTTATCTTTTCCACCCCGAATCAGACCCGTCCGCAACTCCACGTCCAATCGACAAGGCGTCTTTCTTCGACAATGTCTCGCGTTCAACCGCGCCTGATTTCCGTCGTGACGCCATTTTGACTCTCGAGGACATGGGCATTCCCGTCGAGTTCTCCCACCATGAAAACGGGCCGGGTCAGCAAGAGATTGACCTGCGACATGCGGACGCTTTGACAATGGCAGATAATGTGATGACCTTGCGTGCTGTCATTGAGGAAGTCGCCCTGAACCAAGGGGTTATGGCATCCTTTATGCCCAAGCCTCTTGCCGGTGAGCCGGGCTCTGGTATGCACACGCATATCTCGCTTTTTGAGGGCGAGCGCAATGCCTTCTTTGAGCCGGGTGGCCAGTACGGCCTTTCCTTGACTGGACGGCAATTTATGGCAGGGCTCCTCCTGCACGCCCGCGAAATCACTGCCGTCACGAATCAGCACGTCAACTCCTATAAGCGCCTGTGGGGCGGGGGAGAAGCGCCATGCTATGTGTGCTGGGGGCCAAATAACCAGTCGGCACTGATACGCCTGCCCGAGTACAAGCCTTCGAAGCCGTCCTCGGCACGTATCGAATACCGCTCGCCTGATAGTGCAGCGAACCCCTATCTCACCTTCGCCGTGATGCTGCGCGCAGGTTTGGCAGGTATTGAGAATGGCTATGAGTTGCCAGAGCCAGCCGATAGTGACGTTTTCTTGATGAGCGATATGGAACGCAGTGCCGCTGGTATTGCCTCGCTGCCGAGTACATTGGCACGCGCCCTTGATGTTATGTAACAATCCGAGCTTGTCGCTGACACTCTGGGCGAGGCTTGCTTCGACTATTTCGTTCGCGAAAAGCGCCACGAGTGGCAACAGTACGACCAGCAGATTACTGACGAGGAACGCCGCCGCTTCCTCACCCAGTTCTAGCGGTACGGTCGCGGTTTCGGCATGTCTAGTTCAGCACTCACATCACGGTTGCGCCACGCCGGTTTTCTCGACGCGTCGCGTGCTGTCGATGTGCTCGGCGAGCCCGCTCTCGCTATCTTCAAACCAGAGGAGTGGATTGAAGATTTTGGGGCTGTAGCCGATCCTGACCAGTGCCTACTTGGGCTTATTCGCCTGTGCGAAGCTGGGGCGAGCGCTGAGGGCACAGGGCGCGACTATCTCGGTGCTGTGCTGGGTGCTGCGGATTCGCGGCGCAAACTACTGGCAGTTTTGGGTCTGTCGAGTGCGCTGACGAATCACCTGTGCGCACATCTTTCAAGCTTGCGCGTTTTTCTGGACGGCGACTCTGTGGTGGGCACGTCCTCGTGGGAGCGTGAGAGAGACGGGTTTGTGCGAGCCGTCCGTGCAGATCCCGGTAGCCCTGTGCCTACCAGCACCTACGATATGGCAGAGGGGATTAATGCTCTGCGCGCCTACTACCATGAGCGTATTTGTGCGCTGGCAGCCGAGGATTTGACCGCGCCAGATTCCTGCGCAATTCTCGATAAAGTCTGTGCGTGTCTTTCGGATATCGTCGCTGGCGCGCTCGAAGCAGGCTTAGCTCTCGTGCGCCCTCAGATTGACGGCGCAGACAAGGTTGGCTTGGCCGTTATTGCTATGGGTAAAACAGGGGCGCGGGAAGTCAATTACGTCTCTGACGTGGACGTTATCTATGTGGCACGCTCTCTTGATGAGGGTTTAGAGGACGCCGAAATGCTGCGTATCGCCACCAAAATGGCAAGCGCTCTTGCCAAGGTGGTTTCTGCTCCCGCCAGCGAGCCTGCCCTGTGGGTCTTGGATGCGAATCTGCGCCCCGAGGGTAAAGATGGTCCTCTTGTGCGCACCCTCGACTCGCACCTCGAATACTATCGGCGTTGGGCGAAAAACTGGGAGTTCCAAGCTCTGCTCAAGGCGCGCGCTATTGCCGGAGACATGGAGTTGGGCGAGCAGTATGTGAGCCAGACGCGCGAATTCGTGTGGAAAGCAGTCGAGCAAGAGAACTTCGTCGAAGAGTCGCGCGCTATGCGCCAGCGCGTCGAAGCGAATGTGTCCGCGCGCGATAGCGAACGCCAGCTCAAACTTGGCAAAGGCGGTTTGAGAGACGTTGAGTTTACTGTTCAGCTTCTCCAGCTCGTTCACGGGCGCACTGATGAGAACCTGCGTGTCGCGCCTACTTTGGAGGCAATTGAGGCTCTGAGTAAGGACGGCTATGTGTCGCGTGCGCACGCCGAGCGCCTAGAGGCTGACTACCGTTTTTTGCGTGTGCTTGAACATCGCATTCAGCTTCAGCGCCTGCGCCGCTCGCACCTGGTGCCTAGTGATGAACGCGAATTGCGCCGTGTGGGTAGGGCGATGGGGCGCTCTGATATACGAAGCGCCGAAGATATGGAAAAGGCGTGGCAGAAAACGCGCCGCGAAGTCCGCCAGCTTCACCAAGACATCTACTACCGTCCGCTGCTCCCGCTGACTGCGCGCCTGTCTGCCGACGATATTGCCCTGACCGACACGGCAGCGAAAGAGCGCCTCGGGGCGATTGGCTACCGTGACCCGGCAGGGGCACTGCGTCATATTTCCGTCCTCACCTCGGGGGTTTCGCGCGCCGCCGCGATTTGCCGCCAGCTTCTTCCCGTTATGCTTGGCTGGTTTGCGGCAGCTCCCGACCCCGACGGTGGCCTTTTAGCATTCCGTATTCTTTTTGAAAAAGCGGGGACTAATTCGTATTTCATGCGTACCCTGCGTGACGGTGGCACGGCAGCCCAGCGCCTATGCCATGTGCTCGCTTCTTCGCGCTTCCTCGCCCAGCAAATCCCCGACTTGCCCGAGGCGGTCTCGTGGTTGGCGGATGCCGATAGCTTGAGTGCTCCGAGCAGGCAAGAACTCGAAGCGGAGCTGGCGGCGATGGTCGGGCGGCGCAGCGAACCTACTGATATCGCCCAGGCAGGGCGCTATTTGCGCAGGCGAGAGCTCGTGCGTGCAGCACTCGCCCAAGCCCTTGGCGTGAGTGACGATGAAACGTCACGCCAAGCAATCTCCTTGGCTGCCGATATTGCCGTTCACGGCGCGCTCGAAGCCGCACTCACCGCTGCACGTCACGACAAAACCGAAGAAGGCAAAGGAGAACTTCTCGTTGACGTGCTCGTCCTTGCCCTAGGGCGCATGGGCGGGCAAGAAATGTGCTATTCCTCGGATGCCGATTTGCTTATCGTCTATGACCCACTCCCAGGCGCTGATGAGACTCTCGCCCACGAGCAAGGCCTTGCCATTGCCAGTGCGACAATGCGTTTCTTGGGCGAAATCGGCAGCGAACCGCCGCTTGCCGTCGACGTGAATCTGCGCCCTGAGGGTAAGGCTGGCCCGGTCGCGCGCTCTTTCGCTTCCTACAAGGAATACTATGAGCGCTGGGCTGATATATGGGAGCACCAAGCTCTCGTCCGCGCCCGCCCCTGCGCTGGCAGCCCAGACTTGGGCGAGCGTTTCTGTGCCATGATTGAGCCCTTCCGTTATCGCCGTGAGGGCTTGAGCGATAAGGAGCGGCGCGAGATACGCATGATGAAAGCGCGCGTGGAAAATGAGCGTATTCCGCGAGGCGTCGGCTCCGAGCGCCATATTAAGCTGGGGCGCGGCGGTCTTTCTGATGTCGAGTGGACAATCCAGACCATTCAGCTCGACCATGCCTGGGCGTATCCGCCGCTTCGTGTGACGGGCACACTCGAGGGGCTTCGAGCCGCCAGCGAGTGTGGTCTTGTGGCAGACGAGGACGCGCGTCAGCTCATTGAGGCATGGAGTGCTGCGAGTAAACTGCGCGATATGAACTTCCTTGCCAGCGCCAAAGGCGGAGCAAGTGTCGATATTGTTCCCAGTTCTTCGCAAGACTTGGCACGAGTTGCCTACTTGTCGGGTAAAGACACAAGCGCTCGCCGTGAGGTCGAAGAAGAGTATCTACGCCTGACGCGCCGCGCGCGCCGCGTCGTAGAGCAAGAGTTTTACGGACAAGAAGCCAGAGAGGTCTAATGATGAGTTTTGTCTACGAGCTTGTACCGGTTCACGGTATTCCCGCTGTGACGAAAGGAGACGATATTGCTGCGGTGATTTCTCCTGCCCTTGCCGCCGTGACATGGGCGGACGGGAGCACGGGGCTTCGCGGCACAGATATCGTTGTGATTGCAGGGAAAATCGTGGCAAAAGCCCAAGGTAAGTACACGCGGCGTGACGAAATTCGCGCGGAGGCTTTCGAGGATTTTGACGCGATGAATCTGCTGATGTTCCGCGCTGTTCCGCCGAAGCTCGCCCTGTATCGACCCGAGAAGCCCGATGAGGCGGCAGGGCAGATACGGCGCGGTTTGGCTGCGCGTTTTGGCGGGCGCCCTGGTGTTATCGTGACGGGTTCTGAGCGTGAGAGGAAGCGTGGGCAGGGTAGGAGAGATATTGCTCTTGGCTCGGCGGGGGTTGACTATGCGACCGAGCGCGGCGAGGCTATTGCTGATGTGCTTGCTGCTATCGGTGGCTTGGCGATGAATCAGAGCGAGGATTGCCCTGTCGTCGTCATTCGCGGTGTCAATGACGTTTTAACCTACGAGGATTAAATGGGCGAGACGGATAATTCAAATTCGATAGGGCGGCAAGGGCTGTGGTATCTCTTTATCGGTGGCGCGTCTGCCCTGATTGAGTTTGTGCTTTTTCAGTTGCTCTATTCGGTTTTTCATGTGGGTGTTGCGCCGGCAAATATCATTGCCGTGGTGGTGGCGACGGTTTTTAATTTCCTGATGAATCGCAATGTCACCTTCAAATCGACATCGAATCCTGTGCGCTCGCTTGTCTTGTATCTCTTGCTTTTTGGCGCAAATCTTGCGCTCTCGACATGGGCAATCGCCGCGATGATTGATGTGGGTGTGCATTCTGCTGTAGCAAAAGTAATCACTCAGGTAGCCATTGCCACCTGGAACTTCTTTATCTACCGCAAGTTCATCTTCCGGTAACTCCTCTCGTCAGCCCCCATCCCGTCATTGTTCGCCAGCTTCGCTGGCTTCCACAACTTCCTCACTTCGGTCTGGAAAGCGAGCTTTCCGACCCTCCGTTCGTTGTTGTGCGAGGAGACACGCTAGTGTCGACGATGACGAGCGGAAGGCTCACGAAAGTTTACTTTCGTGTTGCTGTAGCGAGGAAATCGTAAGAGGCGAAGCCGAATACGAAGCAATCAATAACGGAAATTTGAACGACTTGCAAAGCCAGCAATAATGGACTATTGATTGCCGCGCTCACTTCGTTCGCTCGCAATGACGGGTTGGGTTGCGCTACGGGCAGGCTCGCGATGACGGGAGTGGATACGGCGTTCCGAAGAGTGTTAGCCGAGTTGGCGGTCGCGCTCGATTGAGGCTTGCACAACGAGGAGCGGAGGACTCACGGGAGCTTGCTCACGTGTAGCCGAAGCGACGATGTTGTGAGAGGGAGCGTAGCGACCGAACACACCGTTAACCAAGTTCGTGGTCTCGTTTTATCGCTGCCCGCACGCCGCGCACTACAGTGGCAGAGAAACCAGCCTCGTCCATGGCGACCACACCAGCAACCGTCGTGCCGCCGGGGGACTGGACAGCGTCAGCCAAAGATGCAGGGGTTGCTCCGTCCTCTAGGCTTTCAAGAAGCATTTGTGCAGCTCCACGCACAGCCTGAGCGGCAATCGCTACTGCTTCGTCCTTCTTCATGCCAGCCTGTACGGCTCCACGCGCCAAAGCGTCAATGTAGTAGAAAGTGAAAGCGGGGGAGCAGCCCGCAATCGCCGAATAGGCAGAAAAGTCTTTCTCAGCAATACGCGCAGTCTGGCCGACTGCCTTAAAAATTGCTTCCACTTCGCCAAACTGCTCGGCACTCACGTGCGCATTCGGACATAGGGCCGTCATTGATTGCCCGATTGTCGCCGCCATATTCGGCATAGTGCGCACAATCGCCTGCCCCTCACCCAGATGCGAAGCAAGAGTGTCCAGAGAAAGTCCGGCAGCCACCGAAACAATCAGCGTCCCCAAATCCGCGCACATCCTGCTGATTTCGTCGAGAACGCTCGGCACAATATTGGGCTTGACAGCAAGGATAAGAATGCCGCCTTCGCCGAGAGCCTGCACAAGCTCTGTATTTGAGGCGCAAGCGCGCGCACCGACCGCAGCAGCGACCTCCTCGCTCTCTGCCGCATTGCCACACGAGATATAAATATCGCTTGCCTCGGCCAGATCAGCACGAATTACTCCGCGCACAATCGCCCCGCCCATATTTCCTGCGCCAATAAAGCCAAGCATGAAACACTCCTTAACTGTCTGTCGCAATGCTTTCCGTCTCATGCTACCGCACGGTGTTTTCTTTCATTAAGAAATTATTAATTCAACTTTTCGGTGCAGAGAGTGTCACGCACGCTAGGCGTCATTTTGTATGTTTAGCCGTTGACTTATGGAAGTTTTTGATTAAGGGCTGTAGACTTAAAAGTGCATCTGTAGGGCAGGGACAAAGAGGTTGGAGGCACCTGATGCACGAGTATGGTCGCTCGCATTTTGCCGATGCCTTAAATGGTGTGCTTGAAAAAAGTTCAATGACTCCCGAAGTTATTGTTCATATTCTCAATGAGCGCGGCTTCCCCCTGCCATTGCGTACTTTCAACTACTGGCTACAGGGCTATTTCCTTCCCCGTAACGATACGGCTTTCGAACTCGTTGCAATACTAGAAGATATTTGTGGC
Source organism: Actinomycetaceae bacterium (assembly GCA_017539125.1). Taxonomy (GTDB): domain Bacteria; phylum Actinomycetota; class Actinomycetes; order Actinomycetales; family Actinomycetaceae; genus RUG11864. The sequence continues at coordinate 8,269 of JAFYHO010000019.1, forward strand.
ATCCAGCAAAGTGTCCTATCTGAAGCGCTTGTTCAGGATTGGGTTTCTGGTACTTCTTTTGTTCCTGGCGAATTTACTCAGGGCTCTGCTGCTCCACCGCCAGCCCCAAAGGGCACTCTTGAGTCTCATTTTGCCATTTTGAATGCGCAAATAGATTGGGAAGCTGACCTTGTTCGAAAAGTTATACATGATGACGTCAGAATTAATGCTGATTGGACACGCCGTTGGTATAAAACTATGGTTTTGGCGCGCGTGCCTTCCGTCCCTAATCCTTCTTTTACTGTCTGCGTCGCCTATGGCGACGGTGATAAGCCAGGCGGTGAGGAGCATTTCTATGACGTGGAAGGTGCCCGAATGGGTAAGCAAGAGACGTATGAAGAGGACGGGGTTGTTGTTTTTGGTATGCAGCTTTACCTTCCCGATGGTGTTGTTCCCGGAGAAATGCACCGTATTTCTTATGCGTGGGATTTGGTGATTCCTGCTCCTAGAAACGGTACAGTTGAGAGGTCTTTCCCGTGGTTGCTTGATTATTATTCTTGTTCTATCACTTTTGAAGGTGGTACCCCAGACAACCTTGAGTATGTTATGCGTGATAGCGAAGGCAATGAACGTGTTGCCGAACCTCACGAAGTCACTTTTGTTCGTCAGGAAAATTCTGTGCGAATGATGGGGAAAAATTTTGGACACCATACCGGCTTTTTCCAATGGGCAGATGAAAAGCCTGTGAGTGTGGGGACATAGACGGTACTTTGCTGTTTATAAGATAAAAAGAGGTAGGAGAAGAAATGAGTAGTTCAAGTAGTTCACTATTTGCACAAGAGCTCAAGAAGTGCTTGAGTGGCGCACAGCTAACTCCCGCTGATGCTGTCGAGGCTTTGAATGATGCGGGTTTTCCTGTCACCGACAAAACCTTTTCCTATTGGTTACAAGGATATTTTCTGCCGCGTAGTGAAGCGGCTTTCCCCATGATTGTCCTTCTGGAGAGTATATGCAATGCCAGTGGTAATACTCTTTCTAATGCTCTGTTTTACGATTTGTCATCTGGCAAGGCATTTGTCCCTGGTGAGAGCTTGTCGTCGGACGTTGTCAATCTGCAAGTGCCCAGACGGCCTTCTAAAGTTGCAGGCTATCTTGACAATTATTTCGATCACGTCGAAGAAACGACCGATTGGGATGCCGATATGATACGCAAAGTCATTAAAGACGAAGTCCGTATCAGTGCCGACTATAAAACGGCTATCCATAAGACGACTAATATTGCTCTCATTCCTCAAGCTCCTAATCCTTCAATGCAGGTATCCTGGATTTACGAGGAAGGGGATAAGCCTCTGGACGGCGAATATGTTATGGATGTACAAGGGGCGCGTATAACTTATCAAGAAGTTGATGAAGATAAAGGTATCGTCACTTTCAGTATGAATCTTTCCCTCGATGATGTCGATACTGTCCCCGGACAGCTGCACACCATTTCTTACACGTGGGGTAATACCTATGAAAAACCACGTAATCGCATTTGTGGGCGTATTTTTCCCTGGGAATTGGATTTCTATTCCTGCACGGTTATTTTTGAGGGCGAGCCGCCGAAGGACGTGGGTTATGTTGTTCTCTCTCCCTATGAGGACGAAGCGGGTGAACCATTGTCTGTTACTCCCCTTGAGGTAACAAATGGTATCGCTAAGATGAGTGCCGAAAACTTCGGGGAAGTCAGCGGGTACATTCGGTATATCCGTTAAGAGCAGTGACAAATGGAGTAGTCGAGAAGGAGAATAGAGGCGAGAAACTACGATGTCTACGAACAAACATGAACGTTCATATTTCGCGCAGGAATTGAATGACATTCTTGCGGGAATCTCCATGACCCCAGAGGATATCGTCAGAGAACTCAACAAACAGGGCTTTCCCCTGCCTTTGCATACTTTCTCCTACTGGTTGCAAGGCTATTTTCTGCCCCGCTCTGACAGCGCTTTCCAGCTAGTCGGTACTTTAGAAGGCATTTGTGGTATTACAGATAATCGCTTATCGGACGCGCTACTTCATGATTTATCTTCTGGTGCGTCCTTTGTTCCCGGTGCAGATGCGTCCTCAGAACTCGTTGGCTCGGTGCCCTCTGATGCCAGCACACGTTTTGCCACTGTTGCTGACAGGATGATTGATTGGGAAGCAAATCTTATTCAAAGAGCAGTGCGTGACGAGATTTGGATTAGCTCCGACTATAAATACACCCGTCATAAGGCGACAGTGCTCGCGCGCGTTCCTGCCGTTCCCAATCCCACATTTGTTTTTCAGCTTATTTACGAGCCATACGAAACAGTTGGTGGCGATGATTATTTCTACGATTTAGCGGGGATAGAACTCAAGAAGCAAGAACTTTTTGACGAGGGCGACGGGATACGCGTCTGTGCGGCTCAATTCTCACTTCCTGATGATGTTGTCCCTGGGGATTTGCATAGGCTGTCGTATTCGTGGGACGAGTCCTCGCAGATACCAAGGGAAAAACTCAGTGAGAGATTTTTGCCGTGGTCGCTCGATTTCTATTCCTCAACAATCACTTTTGAGGGCGGTGTTCCGGACGATATACGCTATGTCGTCTTTATGCCGATGGGGGAGCAAGAAGTTGAAATTGACAGCGACATTCCTCTTATTCGTGAGGGGAATACTGTCAGTATATCGACGAAAAACTTTGGCAATATCATCGGGTCTTTCCGTTACACCGCGCCCGTCAAATAGGATATTGCTTTTCTTTCGGCATGTTAGTTGTAGACTGACTCTCAGATACCTCTGGTGTTATGTGCAGGAGAAAGCAGAAAAGGAGGAGTTCCTATGGCTGAGCGTTCGCGTTTTGCACGTGAATTAAACGCAATGCTTGAGGAGACTTCTCTATCTGCTGAGGACATTATCAGTGAACTCACAAGACAAGGCTTTCCTTTGCCGCCGTACACTTTCTCTAACTGGCTTCAAGGCTACTTTTTGCCACGCTCGGACGCTGCTTTCCGCTTGGTTAGTGTTCTAGAGAGTGTTTGCGGGATTGCGGATAACCGTTTATCAAATGCGCTTCTTCTCGATTTATCTTCCGGTGCTGCTTTTGTGCCCGGTGATTTTGAGGAAGAGGAGACTATTGGTACTCCTCCGGGAAATACAGGCTTTTCTGTTGCTGATGACAGACCAATTGATTGGGAAGCAAATCTGATTCAGAAAGCTGTACGTGACGAGGTGTGGGTCAATGCTGAGTACACATCGGTACGCCACACGGCGACAGTGCTTGCGCGTGTACCTGCTGTTCCCGACCCCACTTTCATTTTTCAGGCACTATGCGAACCGCACGAGACAATGAAAACTGAGAACAATTTTTACGATGTCTCAGGTATGACCTTGAAGAAGCAAGAAGTCTTTGAGGAAGATAACGGCCTCGTTGCGCTCGTTACCCAATTTGCTTTGCCTGATGACGTTATTCCTGGTGAATTGCATAAACTGTCGTATTCGTGGGACGAGGAATTGGACGAGCCGTTAGAAAAAATCAATGAACGATTTTTCCCGTGGACTTTAGATTTTTATTCCTGCGCTGTCACTTTTGAAGCTGGCATTCCTGAGGGTATCCGATACGTTACTCATAAGCCTATTGACGGTCAAAGAGTTGAAGTTCCTTTCGATTCGCCTCTTGTGCGCGACAAAAATACTGTGCGCATGTCAATGAGGGGTTTGGGTGATCTGATTGGTGCTTTCTACTACACCATCCCCAGCGAATAGGATTTTATTTCATAAGCTGTGAATTTAGTGCTTGTATTCGCGCTAAACTATTGTTTATGGGACCAATGAGGGTTGAGCGGGAGAAGAGATAACTATGGCTGAGCATTCATATTTCGCCGAGGAGCTTAACGCCATGCTCGACCAGTCGTCTCAATCGATTGAGGATATTGTCGGAGAACTCAATCGACATGGTTTTGCTTTGCCTTTACGTACTTTCTCTTACTGGTTGCAAGGTTATTTTCTACCGCGTTCCGAGAGTGCTTTTCAGCTTGTTTCTATGCTGGAGCACATTTATGGGGTCACTGATAATCGTTTTTCCGATGCTCTTCTTCAAGATTTGTCTTCGGGCGCATCCTTTGTCCCCGGTGAAGACGTAGATATAGAAGTTCCTGTAGCGCCTTCATCCGTGGACAATAGATACTCTCGTTATTTTGGCACCTCTGACAAAACAGTTGATTGGGAAGCGAATCTTATTCAAAAAGTAGTGCGTGACGAAGTGTATGCCTGCGCTGGTCGCACTTGTGATCGCCGCAAGACAACCGTATTAGCGCGTGTGCCGTCCGCACCCAACCCCACATTTGTTATGCAGCTTTTATATGAGCAGGGCGAGGTCCCAGCTGACGAGAACTTTTTCTACGATGTAACAGGAATGACTTTGAGGAAACAAGAAGTTTTTGACGAAGGCGATATGCTCGTTTGCGCGAACTATTTTTCGCTGCCTGATGATGTTGTTCCTGGTGATTTACATGCATTGTCGTATTCGTGGGACGAGGTTTTGCAACAGCCGAGGGAAAGAATAGGTGAGCGGTTATTGCCGTGGGCTTTAGATTTTTATTCTTGCAAAGTCACTTTTGAAGATGGCGTGCCTGAATATATTCGATACGCTACTTTTGAACTTCACGGAGATAAAGAAGTTGAAGTCGCTAATGATATTCACGTTATTCGAAGCGGAAATGCCGTAAGTATGTCGGCAAAGAACTTTGGTAATCTCGCTGGCACTTTTATTGCTCCTAGCTTATCTAGCCCTGGCAAGTGATGTAGGATGGCTCCAGATAAACTTCTACAAACTCACTGGTTAGGCGAAGAGGGGACGCATGGCTGAGAATTCGCGTTTTGCTGAGGAGTTAAACAAGATACTCAAAGAGACATCGATGTCTCCCGAAGAAGCTGTTTTAGAGTTCAAAAAGCACGGGCTTCCGGTGCCGTTACACACCTTTAATTACTGGCTTCAAGGCTATTTCTTGCCACGCTCTGAAAGTGCTTTTCAGCTCATCGCCATGTTAGAGGGCGTTTATGGGATTACGGATAGTCGTTTTTCTGACGCGTTGCTTGAGGATTTGTCCTCCGGGGCATCTTTTGTTCCAGGTGAAGCGGGAGATGACGATTTTCAATCCGCACTTCCTCCTAATATAGGGCATAAAATAGACCCTTATCTTGATGAAGCCGGCAAAACGATTGATTGGGAAGCGAATCTTATTCAAAAAGTTGTGCGCGACGAGGTGATTCTTAATGCCGACCGCACGTATTCACGTCACACAGCAACGATTCTTGCACGCATACCTGCCGTTCCCAACCCCACATTTGTTTTTCAGCTTCTTTATGAACCAGGGGCAAGGCCGGGGACTGAGAGTCATTTTTACAATGTGACGGGAATGAGCTTGAGAAAACAAGAAATATATGAACAAGACGACATGATTATTTGCTCCACACTATTCGCTTTGCCAGACGATGTGGTTCCCGGCGATTTGCATACTTTGTCGTATTCGTGGGACGAGTCTTCGGATAAGCCGAGATATAAAGAAGCTGAGAGATACTTGCCGTGGATCTTGGATTTCTATTCCTGCAAAATTACTTTTGAGGGTGGCATTCCCGAGGATATTCGCTACGCAACTTTTGAGCTTTATGATGACGAAGAAGTCGAAGTTCCCTGCGATATTCCTATTGTTCGTAGCGGGAACACCGTCAGTATGTCGGCGAAAAACTTCGGTAACCTCGTTGGTGCGTTTTGCAGTTCCGTGCCTGCCTAACGCAGCCCTTCTTTGTTGTAGAATAGCTCCAGATAAGCTCTATAACTCGCCAGTTAGACGGAGATAGGAGGTGTGTATGGCTGAGCGCTCGCATTTTGCCACTGAGCTCAACAGAATGCTCGACGAGACTTCCTGGTCTGCCGAGGATATTGTTGAAGAACTCAATAGACGCAGTTTCCCTTTGCCACTTCGCACCTTCAATTACTGGTTGCAGGGCTATTTTTTGCCACGCTCGGACGGCGCTTTTCAACTTGTCGCTATTTTGGAGGAGATGTGCGGTGTCGAGGAGAATCGTCTTTCTGATGCACTCCTTCAAGACTTATCTTCAGGCGCGTCTTTCATCCCTGGAGAGGACACTGAAACAGAAGTTTTTGGTTCGCAATCAGGCTCGGCAGAAGAAACACGTTTTGCTACGGCCGCGAGTAGGGCAATCGACTGGAAAGCCAATCTTATCCAAAAGGTTGTGCGTGACGAAGTGACCGTTAGTGCCGACTTTAAGAAAACTCACCACACGGCGACGGTCCTCGCACGTGTACCTTCCGTCCCCGATCCCACATTCGTTTTTCAGTTACTCTACGGGCCGCACGAAAGAGTAGATGGGGAGGACTTTTTTCAAGATTGCTCAGGAATTACGCTGCAAAAGCGGGAAATTTTTGAGGAAGAAGGCGGCAGCCGTATCTGTGTGTTCAGATTTTCTTTGCCCGATGATGTAGTGCCCGGAACTTTGCACAAGTTTTCCTATTCGTGGAACGAAGAATCAGACAAGCCCCTTGAACAGGTCAATGAACGATTATTCCCGTGGTCCTTGGACTTCTACTCGTGCACAATCACTTTTGAGGGCGGCATACCTGGCGATATCCGATATGTTACCCACAAACCTGTCGATGGTGAAGAAATCGAAGTTCCCTGTGGCGCGCCTCTTATTCGTGACGGCAACTCGGTGAGTATTTCGCTGAAAAATATTGCCGAGCTCATCGGTGCTTTCTACTACACCGTCCCCGCCGCATGAGGATTGCCTTTCTCTTCCTTTCCCTAATGGTTACGGGGTATAAGTTGTAGAATAGTGTTTAGTCTCTGTATCGGATATACGGAGCGAGGTCAGAGGAGGCCGAAGGGCTTGACTATTTGTACCGCTAAATTTGCTCTTCCTGACGACGTCGTCCCCGGTGATTTACATAGGCTTTCTTATTCGTGGGACGAGAAATACAGAGACCCTACAGAGATTCTATGTGAACGAGTAGTGCCGTGGGTTTTAGATTTCTATTCCAGCAAGCTGACTTTTGAGGGTGGCGTACCAGACGGGGTACGTTATGTTACCTGTGAGCCTGACGAGGAAGAAAAGGAAGTGCCCCACAATCTGCGTGTTGTTCGTGAAGGCAATAGCGTGAGCATATCGACGAAAAACTTTGGCAATATCGTCGGTTCTTTCCGAGTGCCACCACCTGCTGAGTGATGAAAGAGTCACTGTAATGACGAGCAATTAAAGCTCACACAACGAATAGCGCCGTACATTGACGGGAATTAGCTGTAGAATGATTGCAGGTGTCATGTGTATACGGGAGGAGTGTAGCTGTGGTTGAGCAATCCCATTTTGCTCGCGAGCTAAACGAAAGCCTTAGGCGTACCTCCATGTCTCCTGAGGATGTGGTGGTTGAGCTTAATAGGCGCAGTTTTCCCTTGCCGCTTCACACTTTTTCCTATTGGCTACAAGGATATTTCCTGCCGCGCTCCGAGGCGGCTTTCCAGCTGCTCGACATTTTGGAACATATCCTTAGCATTTCAGATAACCGTTTAGCAGACGCTTTGCTTGAGGATTTATCTACTGGTGCGTCTTTCGTTCCCGGGGAGTTCACAGAAGCCGAAGCTGTCGTCGCTTCGCCACCTAATATGCGTTTCTCCAATCTCATTGATGAGGACACTATCGACTGGGAAGCGAATCTTATTCAAAAAGTCGTGCGCGACGAGGTTCATCTCAGTGCCGACCTCAGGTATGCGCGTATCTCTGTCACAATTCTCGCGCGCGTACCCTCCGTCCCCAACCCGTCCTTCTTTTTCCAGCTACTCCATGAAGATGGTCTTGAGACTGGCAGGGAAGAGTATTTTTACGATATCTCAGGCATGACCTTAAAAGAAAAAGATGTTTTTGAAGAGGATGGCAAGACTATTTGTTCTGCTCAATTTGTTCTGCCCGACGATGTTATTCCCGGCGATTTACATAAACTGTCGTATTCATGGGACGAAAAATCGCGCGACCCTGTCACAAGAGCAGGCGTGAGATTCATACCGTGGATACTAGATTTCTATTCCTGCAAAGTCACTTTTGAAGGCGGTATTCCTGACGGCATTCGCTATACCACCCTTGAGCAGGTCGGCGACCAACGCGTTGAAGTTCCCAATGATATTCCTCTTATACGTCAAAGGAATAGCCTGAGTATATCGGCAAAAAACTTTGGCAATAGAGTCGGATATTTTGAGATTCCAGTCTCCAGCAAATCTGGCGAATGATGATGGACATGGAGATGGAGAGCAAAACGAAATCGTTATTTGCTCAAGAATTGCAGAAGGCTTTAGACCATTCACGTATTGATGTCCAAGATGTCGCAGAGCAACTTCATCGTTACGGACATTCCGTTTCTATGAAAACTCTCTCGTACTGGCGTCAAGGTTACTTTTTGCCACGACATGGTGATGCTTTTCGATTAGTCGAAACCCTAGAAAAAATCTTTGGAATCAAAAACAGCTGTTTGTGTGATGCGCTTGTGGAGGACCTTTCGTCTGGCAAAGCATTCCTTCCAGAGAAATATCGAGAAACACGGAGGACGCTTACTCCGCGAAAAGTCGGTGACTATAGAGAAAAGTATCTTGAGGTTTCGGACAATCGGACCGATTGGGAAGAGGAAATTATCCGTGAAGTCATCCACGACGCGATTACTGTCAATGCTGAGCGCAACTATGTTCGTCATAGAACGACAATTTTTGGGCGAATGCCCGATAGTGGTGTCGCTTTTTTGAACTTTCCGATTATTTATGAAAATGAGGAAGAAAAACCTGACCCCGAGAAGGTTATTTACGATATTCAAGGCGCGAAGATTGTTGAACAAAATATGTATGAGGAGGACGGTCTTTTTAATGTATCAACTCGTTTCGCACTCTTTGATGAGAGCGCTTCGGGTGCTTTATCTCGAGTTTCTTTTGTTTCTGATTTTCGAGCGCCTGATGTTTTTACGCGTGTCGCTGAGCGTTTCTTTGCGTTTCCTTTGGCTTTTTACTCGTGCAGTGTGTTTTTCGAGGGGGACGTTCCGGATAGTATCGAATATGTTTTTTCCATGCCTCAAGAGGGAAGTGAGACGGAAAAGGATGTGACAGTCACTCCTCTTACTCCGATTGGCAATACGGTGCGAATATCTCGCGGCAATGTTTTTAATGGTATTGGTTATGTGCGCTGGGAATAAACGTGCCATAGAATAGTGTCTAGTCTTAGGTTGGTAAGCCACAGGAGTGGAACAAATTAAGGTATAGCCATGGAAACATGTGAACACTCGCGTTTTGCCAGCGCGTTAAACAGACTACTTAAGGAGACTTCTATGTCTCCTGAAGAGGTCGTCCGTGAGCTCACTATGCTCAGTTTTCCTGTGCCGCTTCATACTTTTAACTACTGGTTGCGCGGATACTTTTTGCCGCGTTCCGAGTCTGCTTTTCAATTAGTTGGTATTTTGGAGCATATTCTTGGCATTTCGGATAATCGTCTATCAGATGCTCTGCTTGAAGATTTATCCTCGGGCTCATCTTTTGTGCCTGGAGAATTTGTCCCTTCAGAAAATATCGCTATGCCACCGCCACCGAAACGATTGGAAGCTAGGCGTTTTTCCAGTACTGCCGACGAGTCAATCGATTGGGAAGCGAATATTATTCAAAAAGTAGTGCGAGATGAGCTTTACCTCAGCGCTGACCACAAGTATTTGCGCTACAAAGTGACGATTTTAGCGCGCGTTCCCAGCGTTCCTGACCCCACATTCTTTTTTCAAATTCTCCACGAAGATGGTATTACGACCGGCAGGGAAGACTATTTCTACGATATCTCGGGAATGTCTTTGAAAAAACAAGATGTTTTTGAAGAGAACGGCATGACTATTTGTGCCGCCCAATTCGCTCTCCCCGATGATGTTATCCCTGGCGATTTGCATAAATTCTCTTATGCGTGGGACGAGAAGTCAGAAGAGCCAATGGTGAAAATAGGAGAGAGATTATTGTCGTGGACTTTAGATTTCTATTCTTTCGCGGTTACTTTTGAAGGAGGAATTCCTGACGGCGTTCGCTATGTGACCCGTGAGCCGGTAGGTGATACAGAAATCGAAATCCCCAACAATATCCCCGTCATGTGTGAGGGGAACACTTTGAGAGTGTCAACGAAAAACTTTGGCAGCATTGTTGGGTATCTTGAAGTTCCTTTGCCTACCGAATCTAGGGACAAGTGATGAGGAACAAGACAAAATCCTTATTTGCCCAAGAATTTCGGGCAGGCAGGCGAAAGCGGATATATTCGCTACACAATGTAGCAGCCTGACGTGCATCTCACGTTTACTTATTCCTATTTTTGTGCGCCTGCTCGCTAGAATATCCAGAAGTTGCATAGACCCGGCTATCACCGGCGAGCATTCGGAAGAACGGGCGCTTAGCGTTTATGCGTTTGTGTGGCGTCTTATTAGAACCGAACGGTTGGCACCGTTATCTGCCCCAATGAGCGGCCCAGCTATGGGCAAGCGAGGTGGTACCGCGGTA
>JAFYHO010000020.1 GCA_017539125.1 Actinomycetaceae bacterium
GGCAAGAGGACGTCGCTCTACGAAAGAACGTAGCGTCCAAATCGGCAACTGATGCGAAACCATCACGGCTTCACCGTCATCAACCTTAGATAAAACATCACGGATAGCCGCAGAAAAACGCTCGGCAATCTCCGTATAGGGCTCTCCCCACGAGGGACGGAAAGGATTGGTGTACCACGCCCAATAGCGTGGGTGGGCAAGAATGAGACGGTTGCGGTTGACGTTAACGCCCTCGAATTTGTTATCCGCTTCAATAATGCGCTCGTCGGTGTGAACCTCGAGCCCGTGGCGCTGCGCGGTAGGAGTGGCTGTTTCGATTGCGCGCTCCAGCGGCGAAGAAACAACATAGCGAATATCGTGCCCGTCAAAAAAATCAGCGACACGCTCAGCCATAGCATGGCCCAACTCCGTCAAATGAAAACCCGCTTGGCGCCCGTACAGTACGCCCGTCGGATTATCGACCTCGCCGTGGCGCACCACATGAACTTTTGTTATACCCACTTTTACTCCTTAGACCAAAGCGCTAAAGCTCTATGAAAAAGAGCCCGACAGGCGGGCCCTCATTCGTCACTTCTTATTACGGCGCTGATGGCGCGTCTTGCGGAGAAGCTTGCGGTGCTTCTTCTTCGACATGCGCTTGCGGCGCTTCTTGACAACGGATCCCACAGGAACCTCCATATTGCTTGTACTGGAACAGGACTATCGTACAACCTCGTACTCTAGCACTCTCCACAAACACATACTTTGCCGAGTAACTCACGTTTTTTACACTTACCGTCTTGCGTCCATAACCCGTCAGTGCATCCCCCTCCCGTCATTGCGAGCCTGCCGTAAGTAAGGCAGGCGTGGCAATCAATAACGGATATTGCTTGCTTTGCAACGCAGGCAATACTGGAACTATAGATCGCCATAACAAGGAGCGGAACGCCTGAGGGAGCTCGCACAACGAGGAGCGGAAGGTCCGTGAAAGCTCGCTTTCACGAGACTGTAGCGACGAAGTTGCAAGAGGGAGCGTAGCGACCGAACACACTCAAGGCTGGAGCGACGCAGTTATGAGAGGCAAGGAACTTGCCGAACACGTCACTCGCTTCACTCGCTCCTCGCGACGACGGTGTGGGGAGATTGCTTCGCTTTGCTCGCGACGACGGAGTGTGGAATTACCACATTTTTATGACGCACCGCACATATCTAGCCAGAAGTGCGAAAAAGAGAGATAGTGTTATTTCATACTTATTTGCCCCTCGCGGGCACAATAGGTTCACAATAGAAGCAGTGGCTCCTACGAGTTGCTTTGCAGGATAAGGGCAAGGAGGTGTCATGGACGCAGGACAGGCTCCACGCAATCGCGGACAGCGTGCGCTTCAACAGCGCAATGCCCGGCGAGCAAATCAGCATTTCATGGCACGCACCAGCGATGTCATCAACTCGATTGCACGCAACTCCCCCGCACGCCTTGCTCTCATCGTTTTCGCTTTAATCATCATCATCTTTACTATCCTGCTAGAGCTTCCCGCTGCCACCACATTCGGCAGAAGCGCCCCGCTCGTCGACGCCTTCTTCACCGCCACCTCCGCCGTCTGCGTGACGGGTCTTGTGACAGTCGATACCGCGCTGTACTGGTCAGGTTTCGGCCAATTCATCATTATGATTGGCATGGCCATCGGCGGCCTGGGCGTGATGACGCTCGCCTCAATTCTCGGCATGGCCGTCTCGCGCCGTATCGGGCTCACCCAAAAGTTCCTCGCCGCCAACGAAACAAAATCGCGCCTTGGCGAAGTCGGTTCGCTGGTTAAGACAGTTGTTATCGTCTCGCTGTCTGCGCAAATCGTTTTGTTTTTCGTCCTCATTCCTTTTTTCCACGACAAGGGCGATTCTCTGCTGGGGGCGCTGTGGCATTCGCTTTTCATGGCAGTCTCGATTTTCAACAATGGCGGTTTCGTGATTATGCCTGAGGGGCTGACGCCCTATGTCGGCTCATGGTCGCTTGTTATCCCCATTATTTTCGGCACTTTTGTCGGCGCGATTGGTTTCCCTGTGGTCATGGATATGTCGCGTAATATCCGCCGTCCCGATAAGTGGAATCTGACAACGAAGCTCACCCTTGTCACGTATTTTGTAATCTTTGCAATTTCCGCCGTCTCGATTGGTCTGCTGGAATGGTGGAATCCTGCGACCTTCGGAGATTTGTCGGTCGGCGAGCGTATTGCCGCCTCTCTGCTGCACGCCGCCGATGCTCGCTCGTCGGGCCTGTCCACTATCGACATCGCCCAGATGAATCAGACGACGTGGTTCACCCTCGATATTCTCATGTTTATCGGTGGAGGCTCAGCTTCGACCGCTGGCGGTATCAAAGTTACGACGCTTGCGGTGCTGGTGCTCGCAGTTCTCGCCGAAGCCCGTGGTGACCGCGATACGGAAGCTTTCGGAAAGCGCCTGCCTGCCGAGGTTTTACGTCTGGCGATTGCCGCCGTCTTGATGGGTGCCGTATTGGTCGGTTTTGGCACGCTTGCTTTGCTTCAAATGACCGATTTTGAGCTGTCCCAGATTCTCTTTGAAGTCATCTCCGCTTTCGGCACCTGCGGCCTATCGACAGGTATCACGGCGGCCCTGCCCGAAAGCGCCAAATGGGTGCTTATCATTCTTATGTTCGCCGGCCGTACCGGCACAATGACCTTAGCTGCTGCTTTGGCTCTGCGTGCGCGCCGGCGCGTTATCCGTCTACCCGAAGAACGTCCAATTATTGGCTGAGAAATTAAGGAGTTATCATGGCTAAATCTTCTGTTTCTGACGGTGCCGTCCTCGTGGTTGGCTTGGGTCGTTTCGGCACGGCTATCGCCACCACTCTTGACGATTTAGGCCGCGATGTTCTCGCCATCGAGCGCGATGAGGCGATTGCGCAAAAATGGTCGAGCCGTTTCCGCCTTGTCGAAGCGGACGCGACAAGCCTTGAAGCCCTCGAACAGGCAGGAGCGCGTGATTTTTCTGTGGCTGTGGTCGGGGTTGGCACCTCGCTAGAGTCCTCGGCGCTGGTGACGGCGAATCTGGTTGACCTTGGTATTCGCCAGATTTGGGCAAAAGCTATTTCGCGTGTTCACGGGCGTATTTTGAAGCGCATCGGTGCGAATCACGTGGTCTATCCCGAGTATGACGCTGGCGCTCGCGTGGCGCATATGGTTTCCGGGAAAATGCTGGACTATATCGAAATGGAGGACGGTTTTTCCGTCGTCAAGATGCGTCCACCGAAAGAAATACAGGGTTTCACGATTGCCCAAACACAGGTGAGCGAGCGTTTTGGCGTGCGCATTATTGGTGTGAAAAGCCCTGGGCAGCCTTTCGAATATACGAATGAGGAAACTCAAATCGGCCCTGAGGATATCATTATCGTCTCCGGCGATTCTGAGCTGCTCGAAGAGTTCGCCAACCGCAAATAAAACATCCCGTCAATTACGAGAGCCTGTTCCTTGGGATAAGGAACAGGCTCTTGTGCAGCTAAAAAGATAGTTTTAGAACCACTCTTTTTTGCCGGCGACATACGTGTTGTAGAACTGCGTATCGTCCATAGTGAGGTACATAATGCCCTCAATAAGTCCGATAATTTCCATGACAATACCGCCGAAACCTAAAGTCAAAATCGTCACCAGAAGCATGATAAGACCTGGCACTGTGTATCCCAAATAGAACTTGTGGATACCAAGGGCACCAAGAAGAATACCAAGAATACCGGCTACTGATTTTTGCTTAGGAGCAACAACGCCCTGGGCGGGAGCCGGAGCTGCATACCCATACTGCGCATTGGGATTAGGGACCTGATATGCCTGCTGGCCATACGCGTCTTGTACCGGAGCAGCTGCCTGATTGACAAAATCCTGCATAGGAACAGAACCGGCTGCTGCAGCCTCGGGGGCAGCAACATTCTCTACTGCTTCCGCGGCAGCCTCTTGTGGCGCGTCAAAGACCTGCTGCTCATTGGCATTGAGATTTTCATTTTGGTTAGGCTCACTCATGAGTCTCTCCTTCGTACGTTAATCGGACTTCTTAACTCTACCCTTTTAACGGGCTATCTTCATTGATTCTTGCCTGTGGCGTAACTCTTGGGGACTTTTCCCTTCCCGTCATTGTTCGGCGCTATGCGCCTCCCCCGTCATCGTGAGGTGGCGATATTGTACAATCGCCCTATGGCTATTGGACTTGCTGCTCTTCTTGACGATATCGCTATGCTCGCAAAAGCCGCTGCTTCCTCGGTTGACGATGTTGCCGCTGCCGCCACGAAAGCGAGCTCTCGCGCGGTTGCCGTCGTCGTGGACGACACTGCCGTCACCCCTCAATACGTCCAAGGGCTCAATCCGAAACGCGAGCTGCCCATCATCGCCAAGATTGCTAAAGGCTCGCTGCGAAACAAAGCCATTATTCTTGTCCTTGCCCTGATTATGTCCGAGTTTGCGCCGTGGGCGCTCTCCCCCCTGCTGATGATTGGCGGAGCATACTTATGCTTTGAGGGAGCAGAGAAAATCTGGGCGCGCCTTCTTCACCTTGAGCACGAAGAAGCAGCCGTTGAACAGGGCGAAGATGCCGAAAAAAAGATTGTTTCCAGTGCTGTGCGCACCGATTTTATTCTTTCGACGGAAATCATGGTGATTGCTCTCGCTGAGGTTGCCGATGAAAGCGTGGGGATGCGGGCAGCCGCGCTCGTCGTGGTCGCAATCCTTATTACTGCGCTGGTTTATGGCGTGGTTGCACTCATCGTCAAGCTGGACGATATTGGCCTGTCTATTGCCTCGCGTGAGGATGCTTCAGCTTTCACCCGCAATCTTGGCACGAAAATCGTCAACTACACTCCCGCGCTTTTGCGCGTGCTGACCGTCATTGGTGTCGCTGCGATGATTTGGGTCGGCGGGCATCTCATTATTTCTGGCGCGGCAGATTTGGGTTGGCATGCCCCGCATGACCTCGTTGAACACTTGAGTTCTCTCGTGCCAGCAGGGGCACTTGCATGGCTCGTCGAAACCGTCTGCTCGCTGGTCGCCGGCTTCCTTATTGGCTCCGTCTTTGCCGGTATCTTCCTAGCTATACAACACCTACGCAAATAAAACGGGTTATCAAATGTGGCGATTATTTCCGCTTCGGTTCGTCAGGCTTGAAGCCCTCCGCGAAAATATTCGCCACAATAAATAACTGAGAATTTTAACGGTTAGCCTTCCATTGTTCGAAGGGCTCATTCCACTTCTCCGTCAGCGGGAAAAGACCGTCAAGAGGCTCACCCTGAGCAATCATCTCAGCGACAAACGTCTCCATGAGCTCTTGCTTCTCGCAGGCCTCGACAAGTTCCTCAGCGAGCTCAATCGGGAACACGAGAGCGCCGTCATCGTCAGCCACAACAACGTCACCGACGCACACGGGAGCGCCACCGCAGGTAATCGTCACGTCGTTATCCCACGGGATATGGACGCGCCCATTGGGATAAGGGTGGGTGGTCGGCGTGCAGACCGGAATGCCCAACTTGGCGATCTCTGCGCCGTCACGGATTGCACCGTCGGTCACGATTCCTGCCGCACCACACATCTTCGCGCGCAAAGCGAGAACGTCACCGAGCGTGCCCGCATAGGGATAGCCGCGCGCCTCGATAACGAGCACATCCCCCTCATTCAGGGTGTCGATAGCGCGCTTGTGGGCGTTGTAGCCGCCGCCGCGCTGCTTGGCGAGATCAGGGCGATGAGCAACAAAACGCAAGGTACGCGCCGTGCCCACAATCTTCGTGCCGGGAACAAGCGGGTGAACGCCGTCAATCGTGATGTTCTTGTAGCCGCGCTTCATTAGCTGCGCCGACAGGGTTGCCACGGCAACATTGGACAGGCGCTCGCGCAATTCGGGGCTCAAAGCTGAAGTCATGGTGTCCTCTTTTCCTCTGTGTTCATTGAGTTTTACTACCTCGACTTTTATGTTTCTATAAAAGAAAAGAAGTGTCAAGCTACTTTATATAAAGTAAATATTTCGTAAAGAATCCGTCCAACAAACGTAACGGACTTGCCTATAAGCCACTTTCCTATAGACTATTGCCCAGCCTATTAAAAGCATACAAGGAGGAGTAATGAAAACAGTTTCCGAACTACTCGCAAGCATTCCCACAGGTCTTTTTATTGACGGCGAGTTCGTCGATTCGGAGTCGGGTGAGCGCTTCGATGTCCTTAACCCAGCGACGGGTGAGGTTATCGCTCAGGTTGCCAACGCGAGCCCTGCTGATGGTGCGCGCGCTATGGATTGTGCGGCAGCCGCTCAAGAGAAGTGGGCAGCTACTGCTCCTCGCGTCCGTGCAGAGATTTTGCGTCGCGCATTTGACCTCATGAACACGACGTATCGTGATGACCTCGCCATGATTATGACCCTCGAAATGGGCAAGCCGCTTCCGCAGGCTGACGGCGAAGTCACCTATGGTGCTGAGTTCTTCCGCTGGTTCTCCGAGGAAGCAGCGCGCATTCGCGGCGATTACTTCCGCGTCCCCGAGGGCCATATCCAAGCGATTGTGGTGCGCCGCCCGATTGGCCCGTGCATCTTTATCACCCCGTGGAACTTCCCCCTCGCAATGGCAACCCGCAAGGCCGGTCCGGCTTTCGCAGCAGGCAATGTGGCTCTTTTGAAGCCTTCCGAGGACACCCCGCTGACCGCTCTGTTCTTCGCGAAGATTATGAAAGAAGCAGGGCTTCCTGATGGCGTTCTCGCTGTCCTGCCAACTTTGCGTTCCCCAGAGGTCACAGGCCCGCTGTTGCAGGATTCGCGTATGCGTAAGCTCTCCTTCACCGGCTCGACCCGCGTGGGCAAGGCCCTGCTCAAGGAGTGCGCCGATAATGTTCTTCGCACTTCGATGGAGCTGGGTGGCAATGCGCCATTCATCGTCTTTGAGGATGCTGATGTTGACCTTGCCGTCCAGTCGGCCTTGATGACGAAGATGCGCAATATGGGCCAGGCCTGCAATGCTGCTGACCATTTCTTCGTTCATGAGGATGTCTATGACGAGTTCACGCAGAAGTTCGCTGCCGCTATCGGCTCGCAGACTGTCGGTGACGGTTTAGAAAGCGGCGTCGATGTTGGTCCGCTCATCTCCGAGCGTCAGCTCAATGGCGTGGCTGGCATGGTTGACCGCGCTGTTGAGAGCGGCGCGCGCGCTTTGACCGGTGGCGCCCGTATTGAGGGCAATGGTTTCTTCTACCAGCCGACCCTTTTGGTTGATGTTGCTCCCGATGCCGAGATTATGACGGACGAAATCTTTGGTCCTGTTGCTCCCGTCGTCAAGTTCAATGACGAGAAAGAGCTGGTGCGCATGGTCAATGAGGATACTGTCGGCTTGGGCGGCTATTTCCACACGAAGGATATTGGCCGTATTTTGCGCCTTGCTGAGCAGCTTGAAATCGGTATGCTCGGTGTCAATACAGGCACGATTTCTAATGCCGGTGCGCCTTTCGGTGGCATGAAGCAGTCCGGTATGGGTCGCGAGGGCGGCAAAGAGGGCATCGAGGAGTACCTCGAGACTGTCTACGTCGGCCTCCCCGCTCCCGTTTTTGACTAAAACTTTTCCTTTTAATTGTCGCGTCTACCAAACGGTAGGCGCGACTTTTTTCATCGTCATTGCGAGCCTGACGTAGTCAGGCGTGGCAATCAATAGTCCTTTATTGCGTGCTTTGCACAGCAAGGAGTGGAGGGTCGGAATGCTCGCATTCCAGACCGAAACGACGCAGCTGCGAAAGGCGTGCAACGCACGCCGAACAACGCGAGCAATCGCGTCACTATAGATCGCCATAACAAGGAGCGGAATGCCTGAGGGAGCTTGCACAACGAGGAGCGGAAGGTCCGTGAAAGCTCGCTTTCACGAGACTGTAGCGACGAAGTTGCAAGAGGGAGCGTAGCGACCGAACACGCTCAAGGCTGGAGCGACGCAGTTATGAGAGGCAAACAAAGTTTGCCGAACACGTCGGCGCGAAGCGCCTCCTCGCGACGACGGCTTTGAAAAGCCGTCGATTTGTCCATGCCTACCTTTAGACTGAGGGCATGGCAAAAAATTCTCCGCGTTTCGTATGTAATGAGTGTGGCTGGGCGACCGTGAAATGGGTCGGCCGCTGTGGTGGCTGCGGCAGCTGGGCAAGCTTGGAAGAAGAAAAGGCTGCGCCTGCGTCCGCGCCTGCCGCCCTCGCGCCCTCTAGCCCTGCACAGCCGATTACCGATGTTCCGGCGACTGCTGCCGAGCGCCAGGCGACGTGTGTTGACGAATTTGACAGGGTGCTTGGCGGAGGGCTTGTGCCTGGGGCAGTCATTTTGCTTGCCGGTGAGCCGGGAGTTGGCAAATCGACCCTTGTGCTTGATGTGGCTGGGCGCGCTGCTCGGCGAGCGCAAGAGACGGGCGAGAATCCCGTCTTGTATGTGACGGGTGAAGAGTCAGCCTCGCAGGTGCGCCTGCGCGCTGAGCGTATCGGCGCTATGGATTCGCATTTACATTTGGCGAGCGAGTCCGATGTTGCGACGATTATTGGTCACGCTCACCAGATGATGCCTTCGCTACTCATTGTCGATTCTGTGCAGACGATTGCCAGCACTGAAGTAGACGGCTCTGCTGGTGGAGTCTCGCAGGTCAAAGCGGTTTCTTCGGCCTTGGTTTCGGTGGCGAAAAGCCTCAATATTCCGACTGTTCTTGTCGGGCACGTCAATAAAGAAGGCACACTCGCGGGACCACGCGTCCTTGAACATCTGGTCGATGTGGTCTTGTATTTTGAGGGCGAGCGCCACTCCCCTTTGCGCATGGTGCGCTCGGTGAAGAACCGCTATGGGGCAACGGACGAAGTGGGCTGTTTTGAGATGAGTGACAGCGGTATCAAGGGTTTGCCTGACCCGTCAGGGCTATTCCTTTCTGCCCGTAACAGCACTGTCGCGGGCACGTGCGTCACTGTCACGATGGAGGGGCTTCGCCCGATTCCCGTGGAAGTGCAGGCTTTGACTGCTCCTGCCTGCTCGCGCCCAGCGCGCACAGTCTCTGGTATCGAC
>JAFYHO010000137.1 GCA_017539125.1 Actinomycetaceae bacterium
ACAATGATTCCTATGGAGCGTTACGGTGAAGAGGGCGAGCTTGATACGGCTACTCTGTTCTTCGCTTCAAAATCCTCAAGCTACGTTACGGGCACAAACCTTGCCGTTGCCAACTCGAGCTGCCCGCCCAGAACGTCTGAGCGCGGGTCGTGGCCGATTGCGACAAACAAGCCAGACAGCGGCAATTCACGCTGTTCACCCGTCTGTGTATCTTCAAGAACAGCCACCTCAAGACCGTCCTCACCGCGAAGCTCCACAACCTTCGAGTTCCACTGCATTTCCACTTTCTCGTCAGCGAGCAGGCGGTCAGCCAGCACCTTCGAGGCGCGCAGCTCGTCGCGGCGATGAATCACATGAACCTTCGAGGCGAAACGGGTCAAGAACAGGGCTTCTGTGACGGCGCTATCCCCGCCGCCAACCATCGCGATTTCCTTGTCCTTAAAGAAGAAACCATCACAGGTGGCGCAATAGGAAACACCGCGGCCCGAGAGCTCATCTTCGCCGGGCACACCCAGTTTGCGATGCGCAGAGCCGAGCGCCAAAATGACAGTGCGAGCTTGGTACTTCTCGCCGCTGCCAGTCGTAATCGTCTTGACATCGCCGTCCAAGTCAAACTCGACAGCGTCCTCATATTCGACACGTGCCCCGAACTTTTCCGCCTGCTCCTGCATCTTTGCCATGAGGTCAGGCCACATAATTCCCTCAGGCCAACCAGGGAAATTCTCTACTTCGGTCGTCGTCATTAGCGCGCCGCCCGCTTCCAATTCTCCAGCCAAAACAAGGGGAGAAAAACCAGCACGCCCAGTGTATGTGGCAGCTGTCCAACCTGCGGGGCCCGAACCGACAATAATGACATTTTCAATAGCGCTCATGGGTGCTCCTAACGATTCCTTATCTTTACTCATTCCAGTTTAGCATTAAAAAGGCGGAGCGCAATCTATTTAATCCGACTGTGCAGAATCACGCACTGCATCAGAAATTTGTCGGTTGAAATCAACCTCCGCAATAACCGCGCGATTCTGCTTCACCTTATCTATAGGCAATTCGGTAATCCACAAGATGACGGTATCACTCGTTACTGTTTGTTCAGGAATGAGATGGGTTGCCGTGGACATGGGGGACTCTGCAAGAACTTGCGGGTTTGTGCCAGGCTCTCCCGCGAGCCATTGGATATTTCCTCCTGTGCCGTTGACCTGCACAGACATATTGTTGATAGCAAGGGGCTCTTTCAATTTAATCCGCAAACCGAGCCCATCTTTACCTGTAGTGTAATGCGACGTCGGATACCACCATGACTCCCAGACTGTCGAGGTCTTAGCGTCAGCAATATTGCCGACAGTATCAGGGTTATCCTGGGCGACACCTTCGCTTGTTGGCACATTACCTGCCTGCGGATTGATCAATTCAACGCTTTCAACAAGGGGATTGCCCTCAGTATCGTCATCCTGTGTGGTAGGAGCATCGTCATCATTGATAATTGCTGGGCCAGTCGGACCTTGTTCGACTGTCTCAACCTTGGGCACGTTAAAGAAGAGCAAACTTGCCCACACACCTGCAATAACAACCAAACCAATAGTGATAGCCGTGAAAAGCCACGAGGTGTCATAACGCCGCGCGCCCCCACCTTCAGGCACATCGGACACTTTGTCCATCTGTCGCTCAAGTGAACTCATCGCGTCACGCACAGCCTTAGAGCCAGCGACTGAGGTAATACCAGAGACAGTTTTCCCCGAGAGTTTTTTGCTCTTCTGGCTTGTTTTTGTGGCAATTGAGCTCAAGAAGTTCTTTTTCTCGCCATCGTCGCCGTTTTTGTCAGGGGTGACGGTGACGCTCTCTTTTTCTCCTGCATTCTCGCTCTTTGTGACGGTTTCTTCAGGCGCAGGAGTTGTATTCTGCTGGTCATTCACGGTCTGCTGGGCAGTCTCATCACCCTGCTCTGAAAGATTGTCCTCAGAAGCGGCATTGTCATCAGAAGTGGCACTGTCCTCAGCCACTTCGTCACCACGCTCTTCCTCGTCACCCAGATTTTCTTCTGCCGTCACCTCGTCGGCAACAGGGCGAGCAGAAGGCCATTGAGGAACAGCAGAAATTGTGGGTTCATGGGGAATCCCCAACTCTGTGTCCATATCCTCATCGGCAAGCTCACCTGTATGTGTGCCAGGAATAGCAGGCAAATCCGCTACGCTAACCGTGCCCCACGAGCCAAGATTGCGGATTAAATCCGAAGGAGACAAAGCCCCCGCCCCCCGCAAAGACTTCTCAAAGAAATAGCGCAAAGACGAGTCGAGGGATTCGTCCTGAGACAAATTCTGCAAAACAACGCCGATATCGCCGTCATTATCACCAGATAGAAGGCGGCCGTACAAGCGAGTTAAACTGCTTGCTTCTTTACGGTCAAGCTCATAGGGCATATCCGTATCGGCGCGTATGCCAGCGAGCGCCGCGTGAACGGCAAGACCGTCAAGAAAAACCTGACCTTGGGAATCGACACGAACATCAGCGGGCTTGATGTCGAGATGACGAATGCCCTGGGCAGAGGCCGCAGCAATGACGCGAGCAGTCTCACCCACAAGCGCTTTGGCTTGTTCAGGCGGAAAAGCCTCACTGTGCAAGCGATACGAGAGAGGAACACCAAGAGGAATCTCGGTGACAATCCATCCGTACTCGGAATCAGAATCTACGCGCAAAATCTTGACGGCATGAGCGTCATCAAAAAGAGAAGCGCGGCGGGCAGCGTCAAGAACTTCCGCAAAATTCGGGGATTTCGGGTCAAGAACGAGAATGCGCACAGCATTTTTCAACGTCGTATCGACCGCACGCCAGACAGACACACCAGAATAAGGCAGCTGGTCAATATCTTTTGCGCTCAGACGGTAGCGAGAACCAATAAGTTGGTCGGCTTTAAGAAAATCGCTCACTCGCTCCTCCTTTTCCTCTCTAGCCCTATCCTAGTTCTTTCTTCGCTCCGCGGCATTCCTTTGGCGCTAAGCCTCATCATTTTGGCGCTAAGCCTCATCATGCGGTGAAACTTCCCTCTTTTTAGAGCTGTCAGCCAAAGCCAAATCTCTATTTCGACGTGCTTGGGTGTAATCACTCGGCGCAATAGGCTTCGAGCGCCGCCCGCCCTTAATGGAACGGATAATACCGACCACCAGCATAAGAGCCACAAGAACAGCCACAACAGCAGTCGCTGCATTCTCCCAACCGGCACGCACACGCACGGTCACTGTCGCAGGCTTGCCGACCTCTGTGCCTCCCGTATCATGCAAACGGATTTTTGCCTGCACATTTCCCGAACCTTTCGCTTCGACGGGAATAGCGACGCTTGTTGTCGAAGCCGGGGGAAGCTCGACGGTTACGGTATTTTTCGCCGTCAAACGCGCGTCAGTAGAATCCAACTCGACACTTACCGTCGCCGGAACACTCAATGTGTTTTGCACACGCACGGGAATATCTGCCTGCTCGGCAAGCAGATTGATAGTCGAGACGGAGACGGCAGAAACAGATTTGCTATATTTTCCGGCGAGCAGCGAAAAATTGGTGAGGGCCTGCAAGTGATCGTTGCTCTCGATCTGCCAATTTTGTGAATACAAATGCGTGGCGGCGATAGTGACGGGAGCCAGGACAGTTGCGTGATCAGAGGTGAGGTGTGCGGGAATGCTCGCTTGCTCAACGTCCTTGTCAATAGAATTAAGGTCTTTCTCATCCAAGAGTGAAAAATGACTTTTTATCGCGTCCGCTGACACAGTGACAGAGCCAGTAGCAGGCGTATCGAGCAAATCGGAAATCTGTGCCGCCTGCACCCAGGGGGCATTCATAAGGGCAGAAGTGGCTTCTGCAAGTGGAGAATAGTCACGCTCGACTTTCCCCTCCTCATCCATTTTCCACATCTCGTCGCCGTCCGCAAAATCAAAATAGAGCAGTTGAGGGCGAATAATCGAAGGCTGCTCGAGATACGTCATTGCGGAAAGCGCGAGGGCATTCTGGCGTGCATGTAAGGAACTGTAGGTATTGGCAATGACGCGGACACTCTCGGCGTCATTGAGCAACACATCAAGACCGTCACTGGTATTTCCTCCGTCGAGAAGAGTGTGAGTGGCGGGCGTGGCATAATTCTTTTGCTTCATGTTGCACCAGGCAGAATCGAGGATAAAGGCCGAAGCTCCCAGTTGTGCGTAGTCGTCAATGGATTTGGCATATTCGAGAGTTGTGACCCGCACAGGCGCGTCACCGTTCTTGAAGGCCTCCGATGTCACAGAACGCGCGAGATCTGTGCGTTCCAGCCCAAGCAGAGTGAGAACATCGGCATTGGCGCTCGCAGTTGTGATTGTTTGAGGCGCTTTTGACAGGTGAGCATAGGCGGGATCGGCGAATATGCTCACGCCCTTCATCGACATGAGCGCGGCGAGATTTTCTTGGCGCGCGGTTGGCTGGTTACGGATCTGTGCCAAATCGTCAGCAATATACAAGTCGTTGAGCTCGCTGAGTGAATCGGTGAGT
Organism: Actinomycetaceae bacterium; assembly: GCA_017539125.1. Lineage (GTDB taxonomy): Bacteria > Actinomycetota > Actinomycetes > Actinomycetales > Actinomycetaceae > RUG11864. The sequence continues at coordinate 4,501 of JAFYHO010000137.1, forward strand.
GCGACGGCGACTCCCGTTGGCACCGGTTTAATGCCCTCGTTCGGCTCGACGACGACAAGGGTGCGGTTGTATGCAGTAGTGTTTGGAGAGGAAACACGTACTTCAATTCCCCGCGGCCCCCAATTCTGTGCGCTCCAGCCCAGCTCTTTCAGTGTGTCAGCATCAGCTTCGAGAGCAAAAGTCTGTTCCGAATTGGCGGCGACAGTGATGGGTTTAGAGCTTTTGGCAACGGAAACAAGCTGGTCAGAGACATCTTTAGATACATCCTCGCCATAGTTAAAGGGCCAGCCGTCATTAATAAAAGCGAGCAGATGGCTGCGGGTCGCAAAACCTTTCTTGTGTACGAGTAGTTCGGCGCCAAGAGTAAGAGAAGAAGCACTTTCGTTGACGAAACGGGCTTCTACGTGGAGTTTTTCTCCCTCGCGAATAGTTGGATTGCCGACCGAAGTGATGGCGAGATGATAGGGAGAGTAGGCGACGTCGAGGGTGTCGATGGTGGCTGTTGCGGTGTTGCCGGTGACGAGGGTGTTGCTGGCTGTGTCGGTGGATGTGCCGTTGGTGACGGCGGCTGTGGTGGCTGTGTTGGTGGATGTGCCGTTGATGACGGCGGCTGTGGTGGCATGCAAGGTATCGGCGTGCGCTGGATGTGCTTCGGCGTGCGCTGGATGTGCTTTGGCGTGCGTAGGGTGCGCGTCGGCATACGCTGGAAAACTCCCCGACCCGATAACGCCGAGGACAGCAAGTACGATTGCCGAGATAATCCGTCGTCCCATACGCCTACTCATGCCTACTTCATGGACCTCATGGACGCTGGCTCATTCGTCCCCGTCGCCCATAAGAATCTTATACGCGGTTTCCGCTATCCGCTGCTCATTGGGATAGGCGAGGCGGTTAGGCACATCGGCGAGATGAATCCACTCGACTGCCTCGGCCTCATGGTCAGGGTCATTCTCGACGGTTAATTCGCCAGAGAGTGCCTCCAAAAGATAGTGGTAGACAATCTTGTGGACTCTGCGGTCACTACCGGAAAACCAGTAGTCGATAGTTGCTAAATGGGTCAAAACCTGGCCCTTAATGCCTGTTTCCTCGAAAATCTCACGCACAGCTGCTTCTTCGGCAGTCTCTTCGCCCTCCACATGGCCCTTGGGTAGGCACCACTCCAAGCGCCCGCTGCGATTGTGGCGGGCAATGACCGCGGTGTAAGGCTGGCCGTCTTGGACATCGACGATAATCCCGCCGGCGCTCGTCTCATTGACGACAGGCAGGGAGTTACGGCGGGCTGCCATTTGCCCTGCTCGTGCAGCCCGAAGCCACATCGGCTTCTTCCCCATATCTGTGGGACTCGGTTTGTCAAGTGACATGGTACTTTTTCGTGATATGACGCCAGTAGGTGTAGCTATGCCTGCTAGTTTGCGTAATCAGCATCCTTAGATGCGCCAAGCCGTTACTCTACGAGCGACATGGCCACTCTACGAACAACATGGCCGCCCTATGAGCAACATGGCTGCTCTACGAGTGACATGGCCACTCTACGAGCAACATGGCCGTGCCTGGATGCTGATTCGCTTTTCCTAGATGCGCCAAGCCGTGTAGGCTTGTACGGCAGACATAAGAAACTCGAACCGGACAGAGGTGGCAATGACTGAGGTCAATCGACGAGCGCAACTGCTCCTGCAAGGGCAGCGTGCGCTGGCTTCTCTCCCGACAGCCATTGATGAACTAGCTACTATTTTTGCAGATAATGGCAAGGAATTGGCGCTGGTTGGCGGTCCTGTTCGTGACGCTTTCTTGGGGCTACCCATTCACGATTTCGATTTCACCACGGACGCTCCGCCCGAAGAAACCTTTGTTTTGCTGGGGAAATGGTCGAAAAACGTCTGGGATATCGGCAAGGATTTCGGCACAATTGGGGCTGCCCGCGGAGGGCTTACTGTGGAAGTCACCACATATCGCAGCGAGGAGTATAATCCGGATTCACGCAAGCCGGCCGTTGCCTATGGGGACAGCCTTGAGGGAGATTTGACCCGGCGCGACTTCACCGTGAACGCTATGGCCGTGCGCCTGCCTGGTGTTGAGTTGGTGGATCCGTGCGGCGGGCTTGACGATTTGGTTGCTGGGGTGCTTCGGACGCCTTCGGGGCGCATACTTGCCCTTGAGTTCCACGGATTCAGGGTCATCGTAAGAAAGCACGTTGAGTCCGGATTCATCTACAAGATAGG
>JAFYHO010000138.1 GCA_017539125.1 Actinomycetaceae bacterium
CGAGGAACGGGAGACTCCTTTTGCTCAAATGCGGAGACAATGTGCGCCAATGTATCGTCGGTCGCTAATACATCGTCGGCGTTCAGGATCCCGACGATATCACCCGTCGCCATCTTGATGCCTTTGTTGATAGCGTCGTACATCCCCCTGTCGCGCTCGGAAATCCACTTAAATGAAAACCGTGTAGAACATGTAGAACGTGTAGAATATTCTTTTATGATATCGACCGTCCTATCCGTCGACCCGCCGTCAACAACGATATACTCGATATCGACGCCCTTCTGCGCAAGGACACTATCAATCGCCGTTGACAACGTTGCGGCACTATTAAAACATACTGTGATTAAAGTTACTTTCATGGTAAAGTGGCGTTGCTTTTAGCGCACCAGCTGTTACTTATTCGGCAACATATAGAGGTCTTGTGAAATATCCGATTTGCATACGCTCGCAATATACAACATATTATAATATGTGGTAGGTCATACGGCGGTCTTTACAACTAACCGGGCTATTGGGTCTGATGGCTGGTTGAGCCGGAGGGTGCCGCCTGCGTCACGCTCGACAAGCCCTATGTTGATGGCCGGCTTGAGATGCCTGTCAAGCGCCCTCCCATCCAGCCCCAATTTCTCGCAGATGTATTCGCTATTCGAGTAGCCATCCCTTGCGAGGAGCCCGACGATCCTCGCTCGCATCGCGTTACCCATAACCCGCATCACTGGAAGGTAGCTCTCGTCGTGGCTGCCACATCTAGCTTCTGCACGAAACCTCTTCTGCAAGGCAACTGCGACATCCCTAACCAACGCATGCGCGTTCTCGGCATCCGCATAGTAGTTGACAAACCTTCCGCTACGCACGCGGCGAATCAATCCAAGCTTCCACAGCTGTCCGAGGTATTGGCTGGTACCCGATTGCTTGAGCTTCGCGGCACCATCCTGGGCAAGACCAACGTTAAGGCCATCCTTCGCCTCGCACACCATACGAAGCAAAGCCCGCCTTTCCGGATTTGCCAACTTGCGACACAGCTCCCAGGGTTCAGTCAACATATTATAATATGTGGTATAAGATGGCGGAAGTTTATCATTTCACTGCGGGAGACGTCAAGGAGGCGTGACTCGCAGGAGACGTCAAGGAGACATGACTCGCAGGAGATGTCAAGGAGGCGTGACTCGCAGGAGACGTCAAGGAGACATGACTCGCAGGAGATGTCAAGGAGGCGGGGCATAACAAATTCTCAATCGCAGATTGAAGCAGGCGAATACGATCTTCGGGGGTGCCGGTGCGATAGCCCTTCAGGTAAATTAGGCGACCGGCGTAACCTTGCCAGATTGCACCGGTGGATCCAACTTTGCACTTTTCAACTTTACACTCGCATTCCCATGCCGGGGCGCCGTCGGTGGTGATGACGGATTTGCCGCGCTCAAGGGCTTCGGCAATAACAAGGCCAAAGTTCTCGGAGAGGGTTGGGAGAACGAGGACGTCGCACCAGTCCCAGACTTTCTCGAGCTCGTCACCAAAGGCGCTACTGACAACGCGAAAGTCTATTGGGCACTTATTATAATATGTGGTATTGGATGGCTCGATAGACGGATTGCCAGATGGATGGGCGGTGCAGGCATTAGTGGGGGTGGGGGAGGCCGAGGATTTTGACCACATATTATAATAAGTGGTAAGAGCTGCCTCGAGATAGAAGAGACCTTTGAGGGGGTGGCGGCGGCCGAGGTAGAGGAGATGAAGGGGGCGGGGAACGGGGAACGGGGAACGGGAAGAAAGATGCTCTTAACATTCTTTATCTTGGGCGCAAGCACCCATTGAAGGGCGTCGAGTATCTTGAAACTGCCGTCAGGCAGATAGAAAAAAACTCTGCGTACTCTGCGTCTTCGCGTCTCTGCGTTAAATACATCTCTTCCGCCTTTGGCGAAGAGCTGGAGCGCGTCTGGGACTGGTGCGACACCCTCATCCTCCCAACCCTCTCCGAGAACTTTGGCCTTGTTATTGCCGAAGCC
>JAFYHO010000139.1 GCA_017539125.1 Actinomycetaceae bacterium
AACGGCGTCCCCCTCTCGCACGCTTTGTCGCGCGGTATGGGTGCCGGGGCGGGGCAGATGTTGTTCTCGCTCAATAGCACTCTTGAGGCTCTGCCGAGTGAGCTTATGGATTTGCCGGCACGCCCGGCGTGGGCAGAAAAGGCGGCGCATTACGCGCACGCTGCGGCGACTGCTCTGCCCGAGGAGCGCAAGCGCTGCGAGGATTTGGCGGCGGGAATCAACCGCTTCCTTAAAGTGACCGACCCTGGCGAGCGCGTGCCGGTGCATGGCGATTTTTATGAGGCCAATATTTATGTTGATCCTGACGCAGCCCAGGTGACGGGCATTATCGACATTGATTCTCTCGGCCCGGGCCATCGCGTGGACGATTGGGCGTGCTTGCTCGGGCATGTCTCGGTGCTGCCCTCGCTCGCGCCGCAGTCCTATCCTCATGTGGAGAGCGAGCTGGCAGGCTGGGTGACGCTGCTGGAGGAAATGGTTGACCCTGCCGCGCTGTGTACGCGCACGGCAGGAGTGGTGTTGTCGCTGGTGGCAGGGGCGAAGCGTGTGGACGGCCGCCCGTGGAAAGAGGACGCCCTCTCGCGTTTGGCGACGGCAGAGCACTGGCTCGAGCGCGCCCGCACCCACCGCTCGCGCTAAGCGGCAATGAACGCAAAAAAGCAGGTGCGCCAAGTGGCACACCTGCTTTTTGAAAAGATAAGCGACTACGCGAGCAAGTTTTGGACGCGCATTTCCTTGCGCTCTTGTAGCATATTTATGAATCAGAGAAGAAAGGTGCCCCCATGTCTCGTCGGTCTGTCGTTGTGATTACTGTGCTCGTATTTTTGCTTGCAGTCTCTTCGGTTTTTGGCTTTTTAATGTGGAAGCATAAGGATGACCATAACGTCACTGCGCCGTCACCGAGTGAAACCGCAGCCACCCCTCATGTTAGCGAGTCACCGCAGGAGCCTGTGACTTTTTCTAATTCTTTTCCGCGTGAGTGGAACGGGTACTATGAAGGCGAGTCGAAATATACGGAGTCTGGAAAGCTCGGAGTGGGAGTCAGGCTTGCTTTTTCTGATGTTCAGGATAATGGCACAGTTTCTGGTACTGCTTATATTCAAACTCCCACTACCGCTCCAGTTGAACGTCATGGTAGCTACACTTTTACAGGCACAATTGACCAGGAAAAATCCTCTGTTCAGCTCAACGGAAATGCCTGGATTGACAAAGGCAATTTGACGACGATGAGAGACTTTAGTGGTTCATTAAGTAGCGACATGGATACGATTACTGGTGTTGCGGTGGCTGATACAGATTCAGGGTATTGGGTCGTTGAGGCGCACTAGCATTTTATCTGTAAAACAACCGCAAGTGCGACATAATTCAAGTAAAACGCGTGCACTTTTGCGACATAATTCAAGTCCTTTAACGCCACTTTTGCGACATAATTCAAAAAGCAGGCGCACCGAACGGTACGCCTGCTTTTTGCAAATGGAGTGATTAGCCGAGCAAGTTTTGGACGCGGGTGATGCCCTCGACCAAATCCTCGTCGCTCAAAGCGTAAGAGAAGCGCAGATAGCCCGTCGGACCGAAAGCTTCAGACGGCACAACTGCGACCTCAGCCTCTTCGAGGATAATCGTCGCCAGCTCGGTCGAATTGTTGGCCACACGCCCGCGAATGTCACGGCCAAACAGCGCTGTCACATCGGGATACACATAGAACGCACCTTGCGGGGTGGGAACCGTCATACCGTCAATCTCCGAAAGCATAGAAACAATCGTCTTGCGGCGGCGGTCGAATGCCTCGCGCATTTCATCGACAACATCCTGCGGGCCAGTCAGCGCCGCAATAGCCGCGCGCTGGGGCACATTCGACACATTCGACGTCATGTGCGACTGCAAATTAGCCGCAGCCTTAATCACATCCGAGGGGCCGTACATCCAGCCCACGCGCCAACCCGTCATCGCATACGTCTTGGCAACGCCATTGAGGACAATCGTGCGGTCAGCCATCTCGGGCACTTCGCCGAGCAGGTAGCTCATGCGCACGCCGTCATAAGTCAGGCGCTCATAGATTTCGTCCGTGATAATCCAAATGCCATTTTCCAGCGCCCATTCGCCAATCGCGCGAATTTCCTCGGGGCTATAGATAGAGCCCGTTGGGTTGGACGGCGAGCACAGCAGCATCGCCTTTGTGGCGGGTGTGCGCGCGGCTTCCAGCTGCTCGATTGTCACCTTGTAATCTTGGTCCGCACCGGCGAAAACCTCGACGGGCGTGCCACCGGCGAAGCGGATGACCTCGGGGTAGGTCGTCCAGTAGGGGGCAGGCAGAATGACCTCGTCGCCGGGGTCAACAATGGCGGAGAAAGCCTGGAAAACCGCTTGCTTGCCGCCGTTGGTGACGACGACATCGGCGGGGCTGATTTCGCGGCCGGTGTCGGCGAGAGCCTTGGCGGCGATAGCTTCGCGCAGCTCAGGCAGACCGGTGGCGGGGGTGTAGCGGTGATTGCGTGGGTCGCGCACCGCCTCAAGTGCAGCCTCGACGACATGCGCCGGGGTGGGGAAGTCGGGCTCGCCTGCGCCGAAACCGATAACAGGGCGGCCGGCAGCCTTGAGAGCTTTGGCCTTGGAATCGACAGCGAGAGTGGCAGATTCGTTGATTGCGGCAAGGCGTGCCGAGACGCGCCGCTTATTTTCTGTAGTACTCATAGTTCATATTGTTTCACGTCACGATTTTCTGCGGAACGGTACGGCACAGGCTTAAGTGTGAAATCTCTCGCTGTGCATAACGTCCGAGCAGGTCAACAGGTAGCATGGAATGTCGCTGTGGACTGTTTATAGCATTGTGCCTGCTGATAGGGCATAATTCTAGAAGTATGCAGCCCAGAGGGCAGTGGCGCAATTGGTAGCGCAACGGTCTCCAAAACCGTAGGTTGGGGGTTCGAGTCCCTTCTGCCCTGCAGGCGGCTCATGACGGATGGGCCGCTTTTATATCGAGAGCAAGGAAAGAACGTGAGTGACACACAGAATGCTGGCTCGCCCAAGCAGCTTGCCACACAGGAAAAGCAGGGCATTTTTGCCCGTTTGGCGCTCTTTTTCCGCCAGATTTTCGCTGAGTTGAAGAAAGTTCAGCGCCCCACGCAAAGCGAGTTGTGGGATATCTTCGTGACGGTTATCGTTTTCGTCGCTCTCGTGATGCTCTTTGTTGGGCTTCTCGACGCAGCATTTTCTCGCATTATTTTGTGGGTGTTCGGTTAGGCGATACGTATCGCCCAAGAAAGCAGGAAAACTATGTCTGATTTCGATAATGAGATGACTGACGAGCAGTTGGCTGCTCTGTTGAGGGACATCGATACCGATACGGAAGCTGAAGAAGCTGTCCAGGGCGAAGAAGCTGCCGATACGGTTGATTCCGCCGATACGCCCGATGCCGCCGAGGGTGCCGAGGCGCAGGCCGAGGACGAGCCCGCCGACCTCTCCGAGGCTGACCGCAAGGCTCTCGAGGAGCTTCCCACCGAGGACGATGTGCGTGAGCAGATTCGCGGCCTTGAGGGCAAGTGGTACGTCTTGCACACCTATTCGGGTTATGAGAAGCGCGTGAAGCAGGACGTCGAGACTCGTATCGAGACGATGGATATGGAGGACGAAATCTTCCAGGTTGAAGTCCCGATGGAGGAAGTTTTTGAAATTCGCCGTGGTCAGCGCAAGCTCATTTCGCGTGTGCGTATGCCTGGATATGTGCTTGTCCGTATGCATTTGAATGACGATTCGTGGCGCGTTGTCCAGTCGACAAATGGCGTGACCGGTTTCGTCGGCAACGGCCGCAACCCTGTCGCTCTGCGTGAGGACGAGGTCGTTTCCATGCTCACGCCTGTTATTCAGGCTGACGCTGCTGCCACCGCGAAAGCCGCCGGAAAGCCTGTTGATGGTGCAGAACCCGTCACGATTTCACCCTTTGAGGTCGGGGATTCCGTCACACTTATTTCCGAGCCTTGGGCTGGAATGCCGGCGACTGTTTCGGAGATTGACCCTGCAAATCAGCGCCTCACAGTGCTGATGACCCTCGTCGGGCAGGAAACTCCGGTCGAATTGTCTTTCACACAAGTGCGCAAAGAGGACTGATTTTGACTTTTCAAAATCGCTGAAAGGGCGTACTGTGTGTAAGCGACTGTCGCTTTTGCCATTGCGGCAGTTTTTGTAAGTAAGAAAGAAAAGGACCCTATCGATGGCACCTAAGAAAAAGGTTGCAGGCTATATCAAGCTGCAAATCCCTGCTGGTGGTGCAACACCGGCTCCGCCGATTGGCCCTGCGCTGGGTCAGCATGGCGTGAACATCATGGATTTCTGCAAGGCATACAATGCTGCGACAGAATCCATGCGCGGGAACATCGTTCCTGTCGAAATCACCGTGTACGAGGATCGTTCCTTCGACTTCGTCACCAAGACACCTCCTGCTGCTGAATTGTTGAAGAAGGCAGCCGGCATTCAGAAAGGCTCTGGCGTTCCACACACAGACAAGGTTGGCCATGTTACTGCCGACCAGCTGCGTGAGATTGCCAAGACGAAAGAGCCCGATCTCAACGCTAATGACATTGACAATGCTGCCCGCATTATTGCTGGCACTGCTCGCTCAATGGGCATTACGACTGACGAAATCTAAAACTTGTAAGCGTGCTTAGGCGTGCGCGCCTGGGCATGGTGGAAGAACCCGCGCTGGTTCGATAACCACAACTGCATAAAGGAGAAGCAGAAATGGCAAAGCGCTCAAAGAATTATCGCGCCGCGGCAGAGAAGATTGCCCCTGGCGTGCTCTACACTCCGCGCGAGGCGATGGCTCTCGCTAAGGAGACAGCAACCACGAAGTTCGATTCGACTGTCGAGGCAGTTTTCCGCCTCGGTGTTGACCCACGCAAGGCCGACCAGATGGTGCGTGGTACAGTCAATCTTCCTCACGGCACAGGCAAGACGGCTCGCGTGATCGTCTTTGCCCAGGGTCCGCGTGCTGAGGAAGCTGTTGCTGCCGGTGCCGACGAGGTCGGCGGCGACGAGTTGGTCGAGAAGGTTGCTGGCGGCTGGACGGATTTCGATTCCGCCGTCGCTACACCTGACATGATGGGTAAGGTTGGCGCTTCCGGGATAGCCGCCCTTGTGGTCTCC
>JAFYHO010000021.1 GCA_017539125.1 Actinomycetaceae bacterium
CAAGGGTTTCGATGAGGTCAACTCGCTCGCCATCGACAACGACTGCCCGAGCGTCCGCGGCGAGGTCTGCATAGGAGATTGTGGCGCTCAGGGCATCGGACGTGCCCGCGCTGCGGGTATCTACCTCGACTTCGATATCGACAATAAAGGGCTGAGGGTTGTGGTGCTCGGACTCATAGACACCGTGGCACGCCATGAACTCTAGCCCTGTTATCGCAACAATATCTGCCATGCCGCTCCTTACCTCGCCTTTTCTTTCATCTTGCCTATTATATACTCCCGTCATTGTTCGGCGACTTCGTCGCCTTCCACAACTTCCTCACTCCAGTCTGGAATGCAAGCATTCCGACCTTCCGTTCGTCGTTGTGCGAGCGAACAAAATAGTCCCCCTGACCACAACAGCCAGGGGGACTATTCGTTGCTTAGTTACTTGCCTTGATTGGCGACTGCGTCAATCTTGGCTTGCGCGTCTGGGTCGAGATATGTGCCGCCCTTCTTGACGGGCTTCATATCTTCGTCCAGTTCATAGACGAGCGGAATACCTGTCGGAATGTTCACGCCGACAATATCCTCGTCAGAAATATCGTCAAGATACTTCACAATTGCACGCAGCGAATTGCCGTGCGCAGCGACGAGAACCGTCTTGCCCTCACGCAGGTCAGGGAAAATCTTCTCCAGCAGGTAGGGCTTTGCGCGCTCAAGAACATCCTTCAAGCACTCCGAGCGCACGAGCGGCGCGTCCGCATAACGCGGGTCGGCGTCCTGCGAGAACTCCGAGCCAAGCTCAATCTCCGGCGGCGGCGTATCGTAGGAGCGACGCCAAATCATGAACTTTTCTTCGCCGTACTTATCGCGCGTCTCTTTCTTGTTCTTGCCTTGCAAATCGCCATAGTGACGCTCGTTCAAACGCCAGCTGCGCTCGACGGGAATCCAGTGACGGTCGCAGGTATCAAGAGCGAGATTAGCGGTCATAATGGCGCGACGCAGAAGCGAAGTGTAGAGCTTATCAGGCATAATGCCTGCTTCCTTCAGGAAATCGCCGCCCTTCTTGGCTTCCTCGACGCCCGCCTCCGAGAGAGGAACATCAACCCAGCCAGTGAAAAGGTTCTTGGCATTCCATTCGCTTTGCCCGTGACGCAGAAGTACGAGTGTGTATGTCATGCTTTCACGCTCACTTCATCATTGTGCCGGCAGAGCCGAGACGCTCACACGCCTCAACCACACGCTCAGCCATGCCAGCCTCGGCAAGCTTGCCCCACGAACGCGGGTCGTACATCTTCTTGTTGCCGACTTCGCCGTCAATCTTGAGCATGCCATCATAGTTCTTAAACATGTGGTCAACGACGGGACGCGAGAATGCGTACTGCGTATCGGTATCGACGTTCATCTTGATGACGCCGTTAGCGACAGCAGTGGCGATTTCTTCGGCGCTCGAACCAGAGCCACCGTGCATAACGAGGTCGAATGGGCGGTCGTTCTTCCAGCCGATTTCTGCGGCAACTTCGCTCTGGATTGTGCCGAGCAAATCTGGACGGAGCTTAACGTGTCCGGGCTTGTAAACGCCGTGGACGTTGCCGAATGTGAGAGCAGTCAGGTAGCGCTGCTCAGCCTCATCGAGATTGCCGAGGGCGCGGATTGTTGCGAGTGCGTCCTCTGTGGTGGTGTAGAGCTTCTCGTTAATCTCACC
>JAFYHO010000022.1 GCA_017539125.1 Actinomycetaceae bacterium
AGTCGCTATCGAACTTTACTTGGCGCACCATTCTGTTAGTTCTGCCGAGCTTCGCTTGGCGCACCACAATGCCTATCCTCCCTATTTGCGGGGACAGTCCCCTCCATGGCTAGCACAATAATTACGCATCTAGGCGCCAATTATAACCAGTCCTTCAATCGGCTTTTATTAGCAATGAACACTCGATACTTTATGTCATACTTGACCGAACAATACGCCATATAAGTTCCAAACGCCAGACAAGCTGCCACTACACACGCCATTGCGACTTTCCCCCACCCTTCAATGCTGTCAATAGTTCCGCCTAACAACCATTTCATAAAAATCCATGCAACAGCGTACTGAAACACCAAATACCCAATATCAAGAAATATCGCAAGCAATTCTGTTATATGGCACCACCAACCCCTCGTCTCCTTGCAATCTTGTAAAGGCTCGCCAAACATTGTACTAATATACTTAACACAATAGAAGAGAGGCAGCCATGCAATACACGCAAACACTCCATCGGTACAATGCAAAACCCCACCTGCACGCATCAACGGGATCTCCACAAGCCCAACGAGGCAATGAACAATCATTGCCGTGGCAAGAAGCCATTCTTCCAACTTTTGCATCTACTGACACTCCATAAAAGAATTCTTGAATATTATCACATCAACACTAATTAACGTAGTCTCGCCATTAATGATCAGTTCAAGCCCCCACGTATTTAGAGCAGGATCTGGAGAATACCTTAACGCTTCTATCTGCGGTCCAAACTCACCAAATACAGCACCACAGATTGCGCCTCCTATTGCGCCTGCGATTGCGGAATTGCTGACATGTTGCCAGTCAAAAGTATCGTCAGCCTTAAGCAATTCATCCGCCATGCCAGACGCCATTCCGCCAAGCCCGCCAGACACTGCTCCCGAGGCCATACCGAGCCATACGCCTGCACCTGCTCCGATTCCAATTTCCGACGCCAAACCAAATGTTGCGCCAGTTATAGCCCCGCCGATTGCCCCAGATACGGCTCCTTTCCAGAAACTTCCACCCCCTACTAAACTAGCAACACCACTGACCACCGCACCAACCGCAGCACCAATAACACCCCCCGCAACCATCGGCGCAAACCAAGCAACAGTTCCTGTTGGATCACACCTATTGACAACATTACCTCCGCAGAATGCATACAGATTAAGTCCCCCGCTCAACCCGATGGGGTCTTTGGAGAGCCAGCGGCCTGTCTCGGATTCGTACCAGCGCATGCGGAAGTTGACGAGTCCAGTGGAGGCAGACCATTCGCGCCCCTGGAAGCGGTAGCGAATCGTGGCAAGCGCGGGAACGGACACTTCCTTGTCAACGACATTGCCCCAGACGTCATACTGCCAGCGGGCGACGATGTTGTTCTGCGAATCGACATAGCCCCATACCGTACCCTGAATGTCCGTGAGCGGATAGTACGACTCGCCGCCGATCTTAACCGCAAGAAGCCTGTCGATCCCCTCGCCCCACACGTACGATGCGAGGACGTTGCCCTGTCCGTCGACGTCGGCTACCACCTGCCAGCCCTCGTCGTACGCGTGGCGAGTCGTGCCCTCGCGCGTCGTCGTGGCCACGCGCCGCCCCAGCGCGTCGTATGCGTAGCCCTCCGCGAAAATGCCGTCGGCGTCGAACTGAGGCTCAAAACTGGAAGTCTGAAGTCCGAGGTCCGAAGTCGTTATCGCCGAATACTGGTTGAGGCTGTTGGCCGTGTATGTGCGGTTCGTGCCGAGGTCTGTCGAAGTGATTCTGTTGCCGATGTCGTCGTACTGGTAGGCGTATTCGAGGGTGTCGGCCGACGGCGCGCTGGGGGCAGCGCGCCCTACCGTGCGGGTGGTCGCGACGCTCACGCCGAAGCTGATTCTATTGAATTGCGGTTTCACTGGCGAATATTATACCAAATTCACTTGAGAAGCGCCAGCGCGCGAGACGCGCCGCGGCGGAGTATCTCCGGCGAATCGGGAGAGGCGAGAATCCTCTCCAGCGCGGGGCGCGCGGACCTCCCGAGTTTGCCACTTCGTCGATAGGGTTCAGCGCACAGCGAGATAATAATCTTCAATAAAATCAACATTCCCCCTTGCGGAGCTGCTGCAGATATGCTATAATTCAGATGTGATTGCAACCTTGCAAGGAGGACGCCATG
>JAFYHO010000140.1 GCA_017539125.1 Actinomycetaceae bacterium
CGTTCTCTTGAAAAGTTTAGGGAAAAGTTTGGTGCGCGTGTGGGAACAGAATACGTACTACACCCGCGACAACTAAAAATCGAGGGCGAACGTGTCTATCTTCCGCTATACATGGCACACCTCTTGTAATACGAGGCGCGGTGCGCATTCCGCGTAATCCATTAACCCGTTTACGTGAAGTTTTTTTGGTGAAACTGTGTGTATAAGGTGGTAGGTGTGAGTTGACCCAAACTATAATCAAAGACGGACGCTCACCAGTTCAGAAGGAGGCGCTATGCACCCGCATCGTTTCACCCGCACGCAGCACAGTTTTGCCACGCTACTTGTTCTTGTCCTCATCTTGCCCCTTACTCTTACGCTTAGCGCTTGCGAGAAAGGTTACACACAGTCCGATGTTGAGGAATATGTACGTAGCGAGATGGGGATTGAGGAGTTTACCGTTGCCGCTGAACCTGCGGAGAAAAAGCGTGCCGGAGCGAGCTACAAATCGTGGACGGTAACTACTGACTGGTATGGCTTGGACGAGCCCATCACGTTCGATGTAGAAGAATATGAATACGGGGACTTACCGGAGATGACTCACAGGCTATTGACGAGGTTATTAGCCGAATGTACCATTCCGAGGGAAAACTGACGGGAATGCAGGTAGGGGACGACGGCGCTGAGCATTTTGACGGGTGGCGTTATCCAGTTTTCTCGCGTGATGATTTTGAAGGTGCTTGGCCTGAAATCCAAGAGTTTCAAGCCTTTTTACAGAAATATCCACGCCTTTCCGATATGTCCTTTCCCATCGTGTACTACGCCGAAAATGCCAATGAAATTGAACAGCAGGCTGACGCATTCCTTTTTGACTACACAATCGGAATAAAATTGAGCTCCACGCACAAAGATTTTCTCGACCAACTTTATAAGTCACAAGCCAACGAGAAAGAGGATTTTGGAATCGTCGACGAATATCTTAAAGACTGTCTCAAACTCGGTTTGCGCAGCCGAATCGATGAGTTCTCTGACGAGGAGATTGCAAGAATTGTGAAAGCATCGGTCTATATGGAGCCTGTACGCGATTACTACACTGAAAAGGTTCTTAACCCTGCTGTTGTTTTTGATGTGGGCGCGTACCCTCCGAGGCTTGCCTATGGTCACTTGTTTGAACTTGCCCAGGCGGCAGGATTGCACGTGGAGGGCACGTGGGCACAATTTGTGGTCAACGGTGCTGATGGGCAAGAACACGCTTTCGCCTACAAGTACATCGAGTACAACAAAGGTGACGGTTTTGTGAAACAAGAAGTTGCTGAGAAGGTACTTGGTTTCAAGATTGACACCTATCAAGAATGGGTAGATCGTACAATCACCGCCGATATGCTTGCCTATGTTGGGATGAGCCCGCAGGAACTTGTCAATCATTTGGAGGCGAATGCGGAAGGTCGAAAAGTGACGACGAAGATTGTCGATGGTGATGTGCAGATTCACGCAAAGAGGGGCGCGCTACTTTCTGCGTCAGATGCCTACCTTGACGAAGCGAACAAGCTCGAAGAGCAAGTTCGCAAAACATCCGGAACAGACTTCCACTTCAGGTTGCGCGATTACATGTCCGAAGAAAATGATGTGGAAATGGTGCTTTACTCTGAGAAAGACGTGACGGGGGAGAACACTGCGCGGGTCGAGAAAATTGTGAAACTCTTGTATTTGAGGGAACAATTTTTTGATCCTGGAGAACCTTTCCATGTGAGCATGCAAAAGAGCAACGGTTCTGATGTAACAGAAATTGCCACATTCGAGATGTCGGATGACGATATTGATATCTCAAAGGTTTGGCGTTAAGTGGTTTTTTAATTACGTCGGTTTTACTCTATAGTTTTTGTGGGCGCCGCCCTAAGGTGACTGACCTTTATACTCCTAGCCGCCAAATCCCTCAAACGAGTAATCAACTTGTGTCACCACACCGTTATCGTCGGTGAACATGCCGTAGTAAATATCGATGCTCCGTGGGTCGAGACCAAAGTTCTCCTTGTAGAGGACGTAGCCGTAAGAGTTGTCATTAAATTTTCGCGCTTGACCGTAGCGTTCCTCCACCTCGGTGATGTTGCGGCCAACAATCCAGTCGTCGTTGTACTTATAGTGGATGAAGCCGTATGGTGCACCTATGACGATCCATAATAAAAGCATGCCTGAGAACACAAGCTCGGCAAAGAGAGCAGTGGCGCCCACGAGAAGTTTTTTTGGAGTTGACATGCCGCTCTTATTGAGTAGCAGATAGACGGTGAGTCCCAGAAATATAAAAAATAGACCCAAGACAAAGCTGCCTGCGAGCAAATTATGGTACCTGACTGTTTGAGAGACCCAGACTGCGATGAAGGTGAGGGTGACAAGTGCCAGACCTAGCACGATGAATGCCACGGACACAGCCGCAAGTACGAGCGCCCATTTGCTGTTCTTTGGTTTCATCGTCTTTGGGGTGGGGGTGTTGTCGTCATTGACGTATTGCTGCATACTTACTTAACCTTCTCGAATTCGGTTTTATCGCAGTGCGACACCATTTGTATGAGCATAGCATTCGCTACATGTTCGGTTAACGCTTTTGATTGTTCTTGTGCTACTCCATGCCGTGCAGTATTGAGGCAATAATGAAAACAATAGACAGGATTATTTCTTGCACGCAAGCCCCGCTAAGAAGCGAACAAGGCGTGCTCAATGCGGTCGAGGGCTTCGTTGAGGACGGGGCGCGGATTGGCAAAAGTCATGCGCGTCCAGTTTGTGTAGTGGCTACCGGATAGCTTGCCACTCGTCAACGACACTCCGGCATTCTCTCGTATCCACGTCGCTGCATCGCTCTCACCGAAAACACCACGCGCGGCGTGTTCGCTGAAATCGAGGAAAGTAATATACGTTCCCTCAACCGCACTCATACGCACACCGTCCCACGATGCCACCCGCTCGCGGACAATCTCGTAATTCCCTTGCAAATACCGTCGTACATCCTCATTCCACTCGCGCGCATTTTCATAGCAAACCTGTGCGGCGCGAGCGCCCAATGTCGAAGTCGCCCCAGTAAAACGCGCAGTCTGCGGAGCAAAACGCTCAGCGTCTGCGTCATTATGAAAAATTAACTGGGCACACTTCAGACCCGGAATATTCCAGCCCTTAGAAGCCGCGACAGCAGTAACCGTATGTGCGGCAGCATTCTCAGATACAGCACCAAAAGGAACAGCTGCGTTGCCCTCAAAAATCAAGGGGAAATGAATACCGTCCTCAAAAACACGCACATCATACTTCTCAACAAGGCCGTCAAGACGCTTCAACTCCTCGCGGGTCAAACAACGCCCAACAGGATTCCACGGATTACACAAAATCATCATGCGCGCCCCGTTAGCAAAAGCCGCCTCAAGCCCGTCATAATCAAGACGCCACAAGCCGTCATCACCCAAAATCGAGGGCACCTCGATAACCTCGCGCTCAAACTCGCTAGGAATCGTCAAAAACGGCATATAGGCAGGGGTCGGCACAACAATCGGGCTGCCAGCAGGCGTGAAAAGCTCAATCGTCATACGCAAAGCCGTCAATACATCGGGAATCAGATGCATGAGCCCCGTATCGGGCTTCCACCCGCTCAACTCGTCAATATATGTCGCGCACGAGTCGATAATCTGCTTACTTTCATGCTCCGGAAGATAACCGAGGCTTCCCACGCTCGCCTGTGAGCACAGAAAGTCCTCCAACTCGTCGGCAATACCGAAATCCATCTCGGCAAGCCACATTCCGATAGTGCCAGGGAAAGCCGTCCACTTCGCTGAGCCCTGCCGTACCATTTCCTCGGCAGTAATCGCGTCAAAAGAGTGCATGAAGAGATTATAAGTGAGGACGGGCGCGCGCGGGCGCATAAGCGAGGACTAATGCGTGGGCGCGTAGAAGCGGCAGGAGATATGACAGACATATCCTCTTTCACTCTCACTTTTCCCGCCACCGCCGCGTCACCCGCGATAGGCTAAGAGCATTATGAGTACTACAACTGCAAGCGGAAGCGATATCCGCGTACGTTTTTGTCCGTCGCCCACCGGCACGCCGCACGTCGGCTTGGTTCGCACCTGCCTGTTCAACTGGGCGTATGCGCGCCACACAGGTGGCACTTTCGTTTTCCGTATCGAGGATACGGACGCTGCCCGCGATTCCGAGGAGTCATTCAACGCGATTCTCGAATCCCTTGATTGGCTCGGCCTGAACTGGGACGAGGGCGTGGGTGTCGGCGGCCCGCACGGTCCGTACCGCCAGTCAGAGCGCATGGATATTTACCGCGATATCGCCGCGAAGCTGCTTGAGGGCGGCTATGCCTACGAGTCTTTCTCAACGCCTGAGGAAATTGAGGAGCGCCACAAGGCTAAGGGTGAGGATCCGAAGCTGGGCTATGACGGTTTCGACCGCGATCTGACCGAAGAGCAGAAAGCTGCCTATCGCGCCGAGGGGCGCAGGCCTGTGATTCGTATGCGTATGCCCGATGAAGATATTGTTTTCGAGGATTTGGTGCGCGGCGAGATTACTTTCAAGGTCGGCTCTGTGCCCGATTACGTGATCGTTCGCGGCAATGGCGACCCTCTCTACACCCTCACCAATCCCGTCGATGACGCTCTCATGGAGATTACTCACGTGCTGCGCGGCGAAGATTTGCTCTCGTCGACCCCACGCCAAATTGTCTTGTACAAGGCGCTCGAAGAGCTCGGTATTGCCAAGTGGACGCCGCGCTTCGGGCACTTGCCGTATGTTATGGGGGAGGGCAATAAGAAGCTGTCCAAGCGTGACCCGCAGTCGAACCTGTTGTTGCACCGCGCCAAGGGCATGATGCCTGAGGGCTTGCTCAATTATTTGTCCCTGCTGGGCTGGTCGCTCGATTCGGAAAAGGATGTGTTCTCTGTCGACGAGCTGATTGCCGCCTTTGATGTGAATGACGTGAACCCCAATCCTGCTCGTTTCGACCAGAAGAAATGCGAAGCAATCAACGCCGACCATATCCGCTTGCTAGACATTGACGAGTTCACTCGCCGTCTCGTGCCATATCTGCGTATCGACGAGACACCCGAGGAAAACGACGTGACTGTAAAGCGTTACACTCGCGTTGTAGCAGGGGAGACCTGGGAAGAACTGAGCGCGCAAGAGCAGGAGATCCTTGCTGCCGCTGCTCCGCTTGCTCAAACCCGCATGAAGCTGCTGGGTGAGGCTGGCCCGCTGATGCGTTTCCTCTTTGTAAGCGCGGACGAAATCGAGTATGACGAGAAGGCCGTGAACAAGCTGAAGGACAGCGCTGTGGAGGTTCTGCGTGCCGCACGTTCCGCTTTCGAGGAGCTTGACGAGTTCACCCCTGAAACCATCAAAGATTGCGTCGATAGCGTCATCGTCGAGGGAATGGAGATTAAGCCGCGTCTCGCTTTCGGCCCGCTCTTTGTTGCAATGACGGGGACGAATGTGTCCCTGCCTGTCGTGGATTCTATGGCTATTCTCGGGCGCGACGAAGTGCTCACGCGCATCGAACGCCTTATCAATACACTCTCGTAACCCGTTCCCGTCATTGCGAGGAGACAACGCAGTTGTCGACGCGGCAATCAATAGTTCGGTATTGCCAGCTTTGCAACGCGAGCAATTATGTAACTATTGATTGCCACGCTCACTGCGTTCGCTCGCAATGACGGAGGAAACGGACGAGGTGTGACAGGTCTAGCACCGAACTGTCTTTGAAAAATGCCTCTACCTAGGTATCATTCTTAGATGTTGCAACTCGAAAGAGTTCCAGACCTTGGGGTATGGTGTAATTGGCAACACAGGTGATTCTGGTTCATCCGTTCTAGGTTCGAGTCCTAGTACCCCAGCGAAAACTTTGGTTTTCTTTGAGCCCCGTTCGTCTAGCGGCCTAGGACATCGCCCTCTCACGGCGGTAACACCGGTTCAAATCCGGTACGGGGTACGAACTGCATAGTTCACGCGTGTTCGCCACGCAATCTGAGCCCCGTTCGTCTAGCGGCCCAGGACATCGCCCTCTCACGGCGGTAACACCGGTTCAAATCCGGTACGGGGTACAAAACATAATTGAATACAAAAACGAGAACCGCGCAGGCGGTTCTTTTTTAATCCCGTCGTCGCGAGGGAGGACGAAGTCCGACCGTGGCGATCAGTAGTTCATATATTGCCAGCGTTGCAAGGTGAGCAATTGTGTCGGTATTGATTGCTTCGTCAGGCGCGGAGCGCCTTCCTCGCAACGACGGGAGGGGTGCAATGATGCAGGGCATACAAAAAAGAGCCGCATATGCGGCCCTTTGAAGTTTTGCGGCGAATATCAGTCGCGGGCGACCTTCACATTGCGCTCGACCTTGCCTGCCTTCAAGCAGGAGGTGCACACGTTCATACGCTTGGGCGTACCATTGACAATAGCCTTAACGCGCTGGATATTCGGGTTCCAGCGACGAGAGGTGCGCACATGCGAGTGCGAGACATTCTTGCCGAAACTGGGCTTCTTGCCGCAGACGTCACAAACAGATGCCACGATTCTCTCCTTTTCGCTGGGGGATAGCCACCAGCATTCTCATTAGCCAGCCTTGTGCTTGGCAACTTAAGAAATTATAGGCAAGAGCAGAGGGGAATCCAAGCCGAAAGCAGGGTGGTATGTAGCACGTTAGCGCTCTAATCCGTATGCGAGTTCTGCGCCGCAATCGCGCCCGCCGCCGCGAGGGATACAAAAAATGTCCGCCGCCCCCTATAGAGTAGGAACAGAATTGACGGAAAACATAGTTCAAAGAAAGTGCGCGTGATGACATCAGCAGTTCGTAGCGATGCATGGGACGAGCTGAGTATGCCCCTTGAGCGGCTGCTCGGCAAGGCCTCGGCGAAGCAGCTGGCTTCTATGGGCCTGCACACCGCCTACGACGCGCTCTACCATTTTCCTTTCCGTCTGGCTCATCGTGGTGAGCTCATGCCGATTGCTGCTGCTGGTGAGGGTGAGGCCGTGACGGTTATCGCCCGCGTTTTGCGCACAAATCTACGCCCGATGAATTCGCGGCGCGGGCATATTTTGAGCGTCGATATTTCTGACGGCAGCCACGAGCTTGCTTTAACCTTCTTTTCCCGTAACCCCCGTCCGCTTCACTGGCACGCTTCGCGCCTGAGCGTGGGGACGGTTGCCATTTTTTCGGGCACGGTTTCGTCCTATCGCGGAAAGTTGCAGTTGGCGCACCCCGATTATGAGCTGATTGATGACGAAGAGAACATGGAAGAGGACATCGCGAAAGCGACACGTCCGATTCCGATTTATCACGCCACGGCAAAAATGCCGTCGTGGAAGATTGCTAAAGCTGTCGCAACAGTGCTCGCATCGGTCAGTGATATTCCCGAATTGCTTCCAGAGGATTACCTGAAAGAACACAATCTTCCAGGGCGTTTCTCGGCAATCCACACTCTGCACGCCCCGGACAATGACGAGGAATGGCGCAGGGCCGCTCGCCGTCTTGCCCACGAAGAAGCCTTCGTTTTGCAGACTGTCCTCGCCCAGCGCTCCTGGGAAGCAGACAAGCTGGAGGCGCGCGCCTGCCCGCCACGCACCGGCGGTATCGCTGAAGCTTTCGACGCGCAGCTGCCCTACACCCTCACCGATGGGCAGAAGCAGGTTGGCGAGGAAATCTCTGCGGATATAACGCAGACTCGCCCCATGCGCCGCCTGCTGCAAGGCGATGTCGGCTCGGGTAAGACGATTGTCGCCTTGCGAGCCATGCTGCAAGCTGTTGATTCTGGCGGCCAGGCTGTCCTGCTTGCTCCGACCGAAGTTCTCGCGCGCCAGCATTTCGACACGATTGAGCAGCTCCTTGGTCCGCTCGGCATGGCAGGCATGATTGGCGGAGCGGACAATGGCACCCGCATCGAGCTTCTGACGGGTTCGCTGAGCGCGCCTGCCCGCCAAAAAGCTCTTATGCGTATCAGCTCGGGCGAGGCAGGAATTATCATCGGCACTCACGCCCTGCTTTATGAGGGCGTTGCGATTCCTCAGCTCGCCCTCGTTGTGGTGGATGAGCAGCACCGCTTCGGCGTTGATCAGCGCTCAGCTCTCGGCGCTCAGGCGCATACTCTCGTTATGACGGCAACTCCCATTCCTCGCACGGTCGCCATGAGTCTTTTTGGCGATTTGGAAGTCTCTGTGTTGCGGGAGCTGCCGGCAGGGCGCAAGGAAGTTTCGACGACGGTCGTCCCGTATGCCAAGCAGGCGTGGGTCGAGCGCGCATGGCAGAGGGCGCGTGAAGAAGTTGAGAATGACGGTCGCGTTTACGTGGTGTGCCCGCGTATCGGTGACGAGGGAGATGACGCAGCTTTTGAGGAAAACTTCATGGCAAGCGAGAGTGAGCTTCCCGAAGGGGAGGGGGAGAAGCGGCCGCTCGCCTCGGTCGTTGGGACCGCCCAGCAGCTCGCCAGCAATCCTGCCCTTGAGGGCGTCACCATTGGAATTATGCACGGCAGGCTTTCTGCCGATGAAAAACGCGCCGCGATGAGCGATTTTTCCAGCGGTCAGACACCTATTCTTGTTTCGACGACAGTCATCGAGGTTGGCGTGGACGTCCCCGAGGCGACAATGATGGTCATTATGGACGCTGACCGTTTCGGTCTTTCCCAGCTTCACCAGCTGCGCGGACGTATCGGCCGTGGCGGGCGCGAGGGGCTTTGCTTGGCATTGACAGACGCCCCAGAGGGCTCTCTTGCCGCCCAGCGCCTTGCAGCTTTCGCCTCCACGACAGATGGCTTCGTCCTCGCCGAAGAGGACCTGCAATTGCGGGGAGAGGGCGATATTCTCGGTGCAAGCCAGTCTGGTAGGCGCACGCATATCCGTTTCCTGTCAATCATCAAGGATGCCGATATTATCAGCGCTGCACGTGAGGGTGCTCGCGCGCTTATCGCCCGCGACCCCGAGCTTACGTCCTTGCCTGAGTTAGCCAAGGAAATCTCTCGCATGGACGAGGGACAAGCTGATTATTTGGAGAAAAGCTAAGGGTATGGAGGCAGGCTCATGGCACGCATAGTTGCAGGTAGCGCTAAAGGTAGGATTCTCAAAGTTCCTGCCACCCACACGCGCCCAACATCTGAGCGTGTGCGTGAAGCGCTCTTTTCCCGCCTTGAACATATGGGGTATGTGGAGGGCTGTGCAATCCTTGATTTGTATGCCGGTTCCGGCGCTTTCGCCCTTGAAGCTCTCTCGCGTGGAGCAGCCTATGCCGAGTGTGTCGATAGTCAAAAGCAAGCCGCACGTATTATCGAGCAGAACGCCCGCACGTGTGGCGTCCAAGTAGCCGTCACCTGCGCGAAAGTCGCCAAGCGTCTTGCAGGTCCTCCCACGCGGCTTTTCGACGTTGTCTTTCTTGACCCACCTTACGATATGCCCGACGAAGAAGTCGCAGACGCTCTGCGCACCCTCCCGCCCCACATGGCTGAGGACGGCATTGTTCTCGTTGAGCGCTCGAAGCGCTCTCCTGAGCCTGAGTGGGGAGAGGATTTCGTGCTGCTGGACGAGCGCACATGGGGAGACACCCGCGTCTGGTTCGCCGAGTGCACAACGACGAACGGAGGGGCGGAGAGCTTGCTCTCCAGACCAGAGTGAGGAAGTTGTGAGAGGAATTGCGAAGCAATTCCGCACATATCCTAACTTCCCGTCATCGCGAGGAGTGACCGAAGGGAACGACGTGGCGATCAATAGTCCGTTATTGCGTGCACTCCTAGAAGAAACGTGCTGAAATATCCATCTGAGACAGCCAGAGAGTGTAGGCTTGCACTATGAGTATTGCTGTATGCCCCGGATCCTTCGATCCCATCACCGTTGGTCATGTTGATATGATTCATCGAGCAGCTGCTATGTTCGATGAAGTCGTTGTTGTTATTGCGAATAACCCCGCGAAAAACTATATGTTTAGCGAGGAAAAACGCCGCGAAATGGCTGAAGTCGCTCTTATGGGAATCGAGGGAGTGAGAGTTGAACTCCTCGGTAACATCCTCCTTGCCTCGTTCTGTAAGGATATTGGCGCGGACGTCATCATTAAGGGGTTGCGCGGCACATCAGATTTGGAAGCCGAGCAATCGATGGCCTTGATGAACCGCATACAAGGCGGCATCGACACCCTTTTCATGATGTCAAATCCTGAGCTCGTTCATGTTTCCTCATCTCTTATCAAGGAAGTCGCTACGTACGGTGGCTCAATCCGCGGTATGGTTCCCGTCAATGTGGAGGCGGCAGTGAAAGGCGAATTGTCCAATAATCGCCTGGGTTTCTAAAACACACACAGAATAGAGAGTCCTATGAGTCAATATGTTGACGATCAGTCCCTTCTTTCTCTCCTTGACGACATAGCACAAAATATTAAGGACGCTAAAGGGCGTTTCCCTGGCTCGTCCTATGCTGCTGTTGACCGCGATTATCTTCTCGATCTTGTCTATTCAGCGCGAGAGACAGCTCCTGAAGAGCTCGCTCACGCTGAAGAATTGCTTGACCAAGCAGTTGAAAAGAAAGAGCGTGCAAGCAAAGAAGCCGAAGGTGTTATTGCCGAAGCGCGCGAGCAGGCCGAAGAAATTATTCGTGAGGCGAGGGAGCAGGCTTCCCGTCTTGTCGCCCAAGACGCACTGACTGTTGCGGCAACTGAGCAGGCGCGTCGTATTGTCGATGAGGCTAAGAGCCAGGCTGCTAAGCTGCGCCGTGGGGCCGATGATTACAGCGATCAGACTCTTGCCGATGTGGCAGCGAAGATTGATTACGTCGAAAACTCTTTCAACGATGTCCTCTACGAAGTGAAAGACCAGCTAGGTCTTGTTCTTGAGCAGATTCAGAGTGGTCGTTCTCTGATTGCCGAGCGTAGCGAGGAATCGCAAGGTTTGCGCGCTGCGGCGCATGACGACGATACGCCAGACGATGAGGCAGCAGATTTTAATCCTGTTTTCCCTCCGTTTGGCGAGGCGGATGTTGACGCAGACCTCAGCGATGACGATGCTCCTAGCCCGACTTCGATGACTGCCGACAATGTTCCCACTCCTTTCCTCGCTGACAGTGCAGCGGAGCTTGCCGACGAGGACGAGTGATGACTTCCCCCTTGTCTCTTTCTCTTGCCTCTCTTAAACGTCAAGAAGGTGAGCGGATAACATGGGAAAACACGTGTGAGAGCCCTGGAATTATCGGGCACGATGTTCTTCACGTTCCTGACAAAGCCCCCCTTGACATTTCTTTGTCTCTTTCCAGCGTCAGCGAGGGCGTGTATGTGCAAGGAACAGTCCGCGCCCCGCTTATTGGGCAGTGCAGTCGCTGTTTGAAGCCTCTGGAAGAGGAGCACACCTACGATATCGCTGAGCTCGTTTTTTATCCTGAGCGTCACGCAGCACTCATCGAAGAGGGAGACGAGGACGCTGAGGATGCGCCCGTTATTTGCGATGACCATATCGACCTTGAGCCGCTTATTCGGGACGCAATTTCCTTGGCATTGCCTTTCCAACCTTTATGTCGTGAGGACTGCGCGGGCTTGTGCCCTGAGTGCGGTGAGCCTTTAGAGGAACTTCCCGACGATCACGCCCATGAAGCTCCCTATAATCCTCAATTTGATGCTCTTGCAGGCTTAGAAGCACAGCTTCGGGAGGCACAGTGAGTTACCGAGAGTTTTGCGAGATGTGGGGCGTCCAGATTTCCCGTTCGCTTCTTCGTCGCGCTCTCACTCATCGGTCTTTTGCTTTTGAACACGACGAAGAACATAACGAGCGTCTTGAGTTTCTTGGAGATTCCATTCTCGGCATGATTGTCGCAGAAAAACTGTATAAAGACTATCCCGATGCTTCCGAGGGGGATATGTCGCGTATGAAAACCTATGCTGTTTCTGAGCGTGGGCTTTCTGATATTGCCCGCGAGCTCAATCTCGGGCAGTTCCTTCGTCTTGGTAAAGGCGAAGATAAATCGGGCGGGCGCGATAAAGATTCCATCCTTTCAGACACTCTCGAAGCGCTTATTGCTGCCACGTATCTTCAGCATGGCATGGAGACAACTCGCGATTGTGTGAGCAAACTTGTCGCTCGTAAACTGGAAGAGGCGTCTGTCCTCGGTCCCAATCTCGATTGGCAGACCAGTTTCGAGGAAATCGCGCATCGCCACGGTATGGAGGGCACCTTGCAATTTGAGATGACAAGCGAGGGGCCCGACCACGCCCGCGTTTTTACGGCGGTTGCTCATATGGCGGGACGGCAGTGGGGCAGTGGCACTGGGAGCAGTCAAAAAAATGCGCGTCGCAAGGCGTCTGAGGCTTCTTATTGGCTTTTGCTTGACGAGGTGGAAAAATAAGGTGGCTAATCGCTCTAAAAGACACCGCGTTGTGCTCCCATGAATGTAAAAATATCGATAGTATAGACCTCGTAGGTGTTGTTTTTACCGAAAGGCAGGTTGCTATGGCAGACGATGCGGATATCCGCACGATGATCATTGACGACCATGAGGTCGTCCGCCGTGGAATTGCCGAAGTTGTTGATAGAACTGACGGATTGACTGTCGCCGCTGAGGCTGGTTCTGTTTCTGAGGCAGTACGGCGTGCAGAACTTGTTCAGCCTGAAGTTGCTCTTGTCGATTTGCGTCTTCCTGACGGTACTGGTATTGACATCATCGAGCGTTTTGCCGAAGTCTCGCCGGGGACAAAATGCATCGTTTTGACTTCTTTTGACGATGACTCCGCCGTTCAAGAGGCTTTGCGTGTCGGTGCGAAGGCGTATCTGCTGAAATCAGTGCGCGGTTCGGAAATTACTGACAATATTCGCGCGGTTGCAGCAGGTCGTACTCTTCTTGATGAGCGTACTATTGACCGCCGTCGTATTGATAATGACGATCCGACTGCTGCTTTGACGCCGTCTGAGCGCAAAGTTCTCGAGTTGATTGGTGACGGTTTGTCTAATCGCGAGATTGGTGAGCGTCTTGGTGTCGCCGAAAAGACGGTGAAGAACCATATCACGTCTTTGCTGTCGAAGATGGGTTTGCAGCGCCGCACACAGGTGGCGGCATGGGTTGCAAGCCAACGTGCAGTCGGCTGGAAGAGCTAGAAACTGCACGACTCAAAAACGAAATGAGAGAGCTACCTGCTCTCTCATTTTTGTTTGCTTCCGGCATTGAAAGCTAGGCGATATTTGCAATCCATTCGATACATGTGCCTTTGCCGTCTTTGCCGGCATGGATGGAGAAGGTGCCGTGATATCTGCGCGCACGCGCTGCCAAATTAGACAGACCAGAACGGCGCGATACTTGCCCGCTAATGCCTTTACCGTTGTCCTCAATAGTGAGGGAAACACGTGGCGGATTGATAAGCAATTGCACTGAAACGGCAGTAGCTTCGGCGTGGCGCGCCGCGTTCGACAGACATTCACGAGTAACAGCAACGATGTCGTCGGCAATATCGGAGCCAATTTCATCGTCAATTTCGGTATGCGTCTCCTCGTCGTCAATAATTTCTTCCATATGTCGAATATAAACATCGAGGGGGAATCCGAGAGAATTAGCTGCCTTCTTGAATTCTTGGCGCATACGATCCATGAAAGGAACAGTCGCATTCGGGTCACGCAAAGAGTAAATAATCTGGCGAATCTGTGTCACCGATTCGTCAATAGAACCAATACCGCGGTCAAGAGCTTCCAAAACCGTCAAATCTACGCCCTCGCTCGCAAGCGTATCGCGCGCAGCGGAGAGCTCCATACCCGTCGCAAAGAGCTGTTGGATAGCGAAATCGTGCAAATCGCGGGCAACCTGGGCACGATCCTCCATTTGTGCCGCTTTAGCGTCGGATTGGCGATTTTCTGACAATTCCAAAGCGAGAGCTGCCTGTTTTGCCACGTTTTCTGCCATAGACAAGTCTGAAAGATCAAAGGCAGGGCTTGCAGGATTACGCAGTAGAACAATAACTCCCAGAGTCTCACCGCGTGCCACCATGGGGGCGTACAGGGCGGGACCAAAATGGGCGAGCTCAGGGATAGTGCGATTATTCTGAGCATCGGTCGTGTCCGTGACCATGCCATTGCCCTCGCGGATAGACATTTGGGCATAGCTGTCCTCCGGGAACGACAAGCCAATGTATTGGAAGGAATCTTCACCTGTGGCAATCTCGCAGACCCACGTATTGCCGACCGAGGGAAGGACCAGCAAAGATACGTCAGCATGGGCTACGCGGCGCATTTCGTGAGAAATAAGTTCGAGAGATTCTTCCTCGTCCTCTTTCTCCAACAAAGTTGCTGTAATTGAGCGCGAGGCGGCAATCCACTGAGCTCGCCTATTCGATTCTTCAAAGAGACGAGCGTTCTCCACAGCAATAGCGGCAGCTTGACCCAGCAAAGTGATGTTATCGCCATCTAGTTCAGTAAAATCAGTTTCTTTATCGGAAAGATACAGACGACCGAGTACGCGCCCGTGCGCACGGATAGGAACACCCAAAAAGTTTTTCATAACTGGGTGGAACTTTGGCCACGCTGAGCGGTTCTCGTATTCTTCAATATTGTTGATAATAAGACGATTATCAGGAGGAATATCGGCGAACATCCCCTTACCTAGCGGAGGATGCCCGATTTTATCGGCGATATTTTGCGATAGACCAGAAAAAACGAATTGAAGAGTTTTTCCGTGTGAATCGACAATGCCGAGTGCGGAGTATTTCGCTCCTGTAACTGCGCGCGCAGAATCAACGAGACTTTGCAAAATGGCATTTTGGTCAAGACGGGTTGTCAACTCAAGAGCATAGGTCATCACCGTCATGATGTCGGGAGTACCAGTCGGGGCAGCGGTGTTGCCCCGTGTAGCTGGCTTGAGAGCGGTCCTGGGTTTATCCATCTATCCTGAGAGTCTTTCGCGTCCGTAGTTATTCGTTCTCGGGAACGTTCAAAGAACTAATAATAGAGCGAATCTTTTCGGAGGAGTCATCAATCGACCTAATAGCCACATCAAGACGATTAAGTACCGACTGGGGAACTTGGGCTTGAGCAGCTAGCTCATCGCGCACCTGAATAAGGGATTGAGATGACGTGTCGAGCTGGTTGGCAGCAGACTTCTCCAATGTTCCAGCAATCGACACACGCTCTTGCTGACGTTCTTCGTCTCCCTTGGCTGCAATAGATGCTAAAACATCACTATTTTGCACAGCAATCGCAACAGCTTGTGCCAACAATTCGCAATTGCGTCCGTCAATACGCGAGAAGCCACCAGGCTTATCGGACAGGTAGAGACGCCCAAAGACACGACCGCCGATTCGCACCGGGGCACCGAGGAAGTTCTCCATAATCGGGTGGTGTTCGGGCCACGGGAAACGGTTGATGTAATGCGTCATGTCGTTGACAATAAGGAAGTGGTTATCGGGGATATCAGCAAACACACCATGACCCTCGGGCGGGTGGCCAATCTTGGCGGCTTGTTCTTGCGGGATGCCCGTCCACATGAAATTGACTGTTTCGCCTTGCTCATCAAAGACGCCTACAGCACCGTAGCGCGCCCCTGTAATGGAGGCAGAGGATTCAATGAAGCCTTTAAGAATCTCTTGACGATCAAGCTGCGTTGTGAGCTTCAAAGCCATTGAGAGTACTCGCGCGGCTTGTGTGCGTTCTTCCGCGTGCTCTTCGTGTTGCATAAGCGGCTCCTTTCTTACGTCCTATTCTAAACGAGTAAAATGCTACAATTTGTGCCTTTAGCCCTGCAAAAGAGATGTATCTTGGGTTTTTTCACGTGAAATTGACCAACGATACTCCGGAAGTAGCTCAATGAGCTCTTCGTGAGTGCCTGCAGCTTTGACAATTGTGTGCCCAGATTCCTCCGAAAGAACGATGACGCGGTCGGCGGCATCGAGGGGTGTCAGGCGGTGGGTGACGAGTATGACGGTCCGCAGATTGTCAGGGTCAGTCTTGCCTGCACCTAGCAAATCGCGGATGAGACGGTCAGCCATTTCGCCCTCTAAATGCTCGCCAGGCTCGTCAAGAAGAAGATATTGTGCGTGTGAGGCGAGGGCGCGTGCCAAGAGTAGACGACGGCGCTCGCCACCTGAAATCGTTGACGCGTCAGAGCCGAGCAGAGTATTGACACCATCAGGCAATCCGGCAATCCACTCGCCAAGACCTGCCTGTTTCAGCAGCTTGATGGCCTCTTCCTCGGTGACATCTCCGCGCGCTACTCGGATATTTTCGAGAACAGTTGTGGCAAAAATATGGGCGTCCTCAGCTGTGAGAATTAAATCCTTAGAGACGGTTTCGCGCGGCAGGGTGGAGATTTCTGTGCCGCCTAGGCGCACAGAGCCCGAATGGGGGCTGAGCATTCCCGACAAGGTGTACAACAATGTCGATTTGCCAATGCCGGAAGCCCCGACAATTGCGAGCGATTGTCCCGGTTGGACGGTCAGATTGAGTGGGCCTGCTACATCAGGTCCGTCAGGCCAGCCGATGATGAGGTTTTCAGCGATCAAGCCGCTTTCGCCTTCTGCTACTTCTACTGGCTCAGTTGTTGTGCTTCTATTGCTGTCGGCGCGATCAAGCAGGCTCAAAATGCGTTCAGACGCTGCCGCGGAGCGCACAAGCTGGACTCCTGCTTGCGAGAGCAATTGTGTGGCTTCAAAAGCTGCCAGCGGTGTCAGCACAATAACTGCCATTGCGACAGGAGCGAGAGTTCCAGCAGCAACCTCTGCCGAGCCGATAATGAGAGCTGCAACAACCGAAATGCCGGTTGCAAGCACATCGATAGCAGCGGCGAGAGCATTCGGTTTTGCGGCATTGTCACGGTTAGTGAAGATACGGTTTTCAATTCTTTCGGCAGCTTTATTCATAGAGGCGATACGCCCCGAGACGCGCAGTTCAGAAGCCGACTCGAGCAAGGTCAGAGAATTGGCTGCCAAATCGGCACGGTCTTGAATATGAGCTTGTTCTGCGGAGCGTGCGCCTCGCATTGCCATATAAGGGCCAAGCAATCCAGAGACGAGCAGGCATAGCAGCAAGACAAGTCCAGTCATAGGGGAGAGCACGCCAACAATGGTCACTGAAATAATACTGACGATAATCGCCACACCCGCAGGTTGGAGTGCGCGCACAACGAGGTCACCGACAGCGTCAATATCGCGCCCTGTGCGTGCGAGCAAATCGCCGCGAGCCACAGAGGTGACGACATCGGTTGACGAGTTGGCGAGAGATTCGTAGACGCGCGTGCGCATTGTGGACATTCCAAAAAGCGCAACTTTATGCGAAGCAAGGTTTGTGATGTATCGGAAGATTGCTTTGCTAATACCAAAGGCACGCACTGCGGTGGTGGCGACAGCCAAATCCACCATAATATTGACGGGGTGTATTGAGGCGCGGGCAATGAGCCACGCAGAAACAGCTGCTAGGCCGACTGCCGAGCCGATAGCGCATGCGCCAGAAATAATAGCCCATGCGAATTGTCCTTTGGATACTTCGAGGAGGGAGAAAGCGCGGCGAACAGAGCGGCGCTCTTCAGCGGATAAAATGCCCATTATTCGCTCCTCCCTTCAGTAGCGTCCACATCGCTGGCACTGCCCACCTCAGCCAGCTCTTTCGTTTGGGTGTCAGTATCAATCGCGCTATCAATAGTTGAGGCTTCTACGTCAATAATGGTGTCGGCAAGGCTCATAATTGCATTGCGGTGAGCAATCACAATAACCGTGTGTCCTGCTTTTTTCAGAGCTTCAACGCCTCGAGAGACAGCCTGCTCATTCATCGCGTCCAAATGCGCGGCGGGCTCGTCGAGAATGACGAGCGGCTGTGGGCGTACCATTGCGCGTGTGAGCGCGAGGCGTTGGCGTTGGCCGATGGACAGACCAGCGCCGCCTTGACCAATATGCGTATTCCAGCCGTCCTCTAGCTCAGCAATGACGCTATCAAAACCCGTTAGGCGCGCTGCTTCTTCTAGCTCGGGGCTGATATCAACACCCATATTTTCCAGCACTGTCCCAGGGACGATTGCGGGGCGTTGGGGAACCCATGTCACTTGCTCCCACAGGCTGTGGCGTTCAATATCCTCAATACTGACATCGCCAATCGTAATCTCACCTGAGCTCTTATCGATAAGACGCAGGAGCACGGAGACCGTCGTCGTTTTGCCCGAGCCAGACGGCCCCCGCAAGACAGCCACATCATTCGGTTTGATAGTGGCACTCAGATGTGCCGGAGCAACGGTATTGCGCCCCGGGGCATTAACGGACAGATCAGAAATAACGATTGCGCTTGCGGAAAGGTCAGGGGCGTTCTGCGTGCCAGAAGAAGCAGGGATAGGCACATCGAGAGTTTCAAAGACCATATTTGCCGCAGTGATACCGTCTGCCGAGGCGTGGAATTGTGAGCCGACTTCACGCAGTGGCTTGAACGCTTCAGGGGTGAGCATAATAATGAGCAGCCCCTTGAACAGCCCCAAGTGCCCTTCTGCCATACGTATGCCCACTTCGACGGCAACGAGGGCAGTCGAGAGCGTGGCGAGGAACTCTAGGACAGCGCCAGAGAGGAAGGCGACGCGCAATGTCGCCATTGTTTTGGCAGCGAAATCATTACCGAGCAGGGCGACGCGGCGGGCAGGGCCCTTCTCGCGTCCGAGTGCTTTCAGGGTGGACAGACCAGAGAGCAGGTCGAGCAGTTGTTGCCCAAGATTTTGCATCGAGGCGAGGCGCTTATTGGAATAGTCAGCCGTTTGCTTGCCAATGAGAATCATAAAAATAGGAATAAGGGGAAGGCAGATGATAATAGCGACCGCTGAGAGCCAGTCAGTGAAGAAGATGAGAATAAGTGTTAGCGGAGTAACGGTACAGACGAGAAAAAGTTGGGGGAGATACTTGACGAAATAGGGTTCAAGGTCATCGAGAGCTTCGGTGACAAGTGTGACGGTCGAAGCGGTATTGCCTTGGGCGAGCCAGCGTTCGCCAACCTCACCTGAATGGTCGAGGACTTGTGTGCGCAAATCGCGTATGGTGCGCAGGGCAGCGCGATGCCCGTAGGCCTCGATAATATAGGTGATTGCTACACGCGCGAGAAAAACAGCGGCAAGAATAGCGACGAGATAAGAGACTTGAGAGAAAGTTTTATCGCCGTCAATGACAGGGCTTGCTGAGGCTGAGATGAGATAGCACTGGGCGATGACAAGTGCTGCAGATACAGTTCCAAAAATAACGAGAAGAATAATATAACGGCGAGCGTCGCGTGCGCGTTTGAGCAGGCGTGGGTCAAGGGGTTTCAATACAGCTCCTTAGGGCAGGTCCAACCCTCCTAGTCTAATACGCCAGGAGAGGGGAGCATACCCTTTTCTGTCATTGGCACCCCCGTGTCATCGCGAGGAGCGAGGGACGAGCGACGTGTTCGGCACTTCGTGCCTCTCATAACTGCGTCGCTACAGTCTCGAAAGTAAACTTTCGGACATTCCGCTCCTCGTTATGGCGATCTCTCTTCCCGTCGTTGCGAGGAGGTACGACGAAGCAATCTCGAGTTGGAGGTTGCCGTGTCGCAATGACGGGAGGAAAACAAAAGTGGGAGCTACGAAAGTAGCTCCCACTTTTGGTAATCGTGAAGATTAGGCAGTTACTTCGAACTGGCGAACCTTCTTGAGGTCGAGACCATTGGGCTCATCCGGAACGTCATCAGCGTTGATACGCTTAGCGAACTTGAGATAAGACCAAATGGTGTATGCCAACACGATCGGCACGAACACGATTGTCGCAGCAATCATAATGGTATGCGTCTGCGGTGTCGCGGAAGCCTGAGCCAATGTCAGCGAGTATGCGTCGTTGACCGAGGACTTCATTGCGTAGCCTGCAATGCAGAACCAGATGAATACGACTGCGAAAGCGATCGCGCCAGAGTGGACGTAGAATGCGGACTTCTGCTTGCCCATGAATGTCATTGCGATTGTGGCAACGAGCAGAACTGCAGCAATTGCCAACGGAATCAGCGTCAAGAATCCAGAGGCGTTGATTGGAGCAGCCTCTTCGGGCCAGTCAGCAAGGCCAAGCCAAGGATTGATGCCGAAGCATGCCCACAGTGCCCAAACAGCAGTAACAACTGTGTCAAGGATTGTCAGCTTCTTAGCAAGGCCGAATGCACGCTCACTCATGTCACCGGTCGTCTTAATCGACAGGAACAGAGCGCCCTGTGCGAGGAAGATGGTCAGAGTGACCAGACCACCGACGACAGTGAACGGTGTAAGCAGGTCGAGGAACTGCATAAGGAAGTTCTGACCCGGTGCAATGAAGTGGAAGTTGTCCACAAGGGCAGGATCGGTTGCGGCACCAGTCAGCTGGTCAGCGGGAACGGCAACGAATTCGCCATCCTCGAAATGTCCAACTTCAATCGGTGTGCCTTGGACGAGATTTGCAAAAGCAACACCCCAAAGAATGGAGAGCACCCAAGCCACGATGATATGTGCGGTGTCCCAAGCGTGCTGCCACCTGTGCGAGCTGACAGACTTACGCCATTCGATTGCGACAATGCGAACAATCAAGCAGAGAAGAACAACGACGAGGGCGAGATACATGCCCGAGAACATTGTTGCGTACCACTCGGGGAATGCAGCGAAGGTAGCACCACCAGCGGTGATAACCCACACTTCGTTACCGTCCCAGTGCGGACCAATTGTGTTCAACGCGGCGCGGCGCTCTTTATCGTTCTTGGGAACGATACGCAGAAGCATACCGACACCAAAGTCGAAGCCTTCGAGGACGAGGTAGCCGATCCATAGAACGGCAAGCAATGCGAACCAGATAATCTGGAGTAGATTCAAGTCAGCCATGGTTTCGACTCCTCTCAGTACATGAAGGTGATCGGGGCTTCAGCCGACTCGTCATACTCAATAACCTTGGCAGCTGGGTTGATGCCCTCAACTGCGTAACGACGCAGGAGGATGACCCAAATAACACCAAGGAATGTGTAGATGGCGGTGAAACCGATAAGGGAAATAAGAACAGACTGCAACTGGACAGAACCAGACAGACCGTCGGTTGTCAGCAACATGACGAGGTCAGTGCTTCCAGCTGATGCCTGCTGCGGGTTAACGATGAATGGTTGACGACCCATTTCCGTCATAATCCAGCCGAACATCGAAGCGATGAATGGCAGAGG
Source organism: Actinomycetaceae bacterium (assembly GCA_017539125.1). GTDB lineage: Bacteria > Actinomycetota > Actinomycetes > Actinomycetales > Actinomycetaceae > RUG11864. The sequence goes on from JAFYHO010000140.1 coordinate 21,094, forward strand.
AATGAGCCAATTCCACCACGAACCCTTGCCCTTGGGATCGTACAGCTTGCCTCCACGCAGGAATACCAAGCCGGCAATCGCTGCGATAAGCAGAACGAAACCAAGAACCATCATGACACGGAAGGAATAGAAGGCTGTAGCCGCAATTCCGCCAGTCATATAGAGTTCAGGATCGCCGTACTTCTCTTCGTCGATTGCACCGTACTTCTCAGCAAGTTCCATCTTGACATCTTCGATGCTCTTGAGTTCTGACTCAGGACCAGAGAAGTGGTTTGTTGCCATGAAGGACTCAAGACCGGGAACTGGAAGATCAACACCAGGAAGCAGGGCGAACTCTTGAGCTTCACCTGTTTCCTCAATACCCATCATTGCAGCAGCCTTCTGGGGCTGAATATCAATGACGTGCTGACCGATGAAGTGACCAGTCAGAATGCCAGCAAGGGAACCAACAATCAACCAAGCAAGACCGAACTTAGCGGCGGGGCGCCAGTAAGTTTCAGCTTCTTCTGTACGACCGGCCTTGATGGACTTCGCCATCCACCACATCGAGAGCGAGACGATCATAGTTGCGGAAACCATGAAGGCTGCGGAGATGGTGTGGGCGAAGGCGAGCATGGAAGTCTTGTTAAACAGAACGTCCAAGAATGCGCCGACCGAACCATCGGGGTTCAGAATTGCGCGGCCTGTCTCGGGATCAACGACAGCGCCATGAGGATCCTGCATGAAGGAGTTTGCAGCAATAATCCACAGAGCTGAGGTGAATGTACCCGCAGAGAAGCACCAGATAGACGCAAGGTGCGCCTTCGGTGAAATCCGGCCCCTACCGAAGATCCAGATGCCCACGAATGTGGACTCGAGGAAGAAGGAAAGAAGGGCCTCGAACGCAAGCGGAGCGCCGAAGATGTCGCCCATGTAGCGTGCGTACTCGGACCAGTTCATTCCGAACTGGAACTCCTGCACGATACCGGTTGCGGCACCGAGCGCGAAGTTGATTACTAACAATTTGCCAAAGAACTGGGCAAGCTTGTCCCATGCTTTGGCATTAGGCCCACCTTTGTAGGCCTTGGTCTGCATGACTGCGACCAGGAATGCCATGCCGATGGTCAGAGGTACCTGCAGGAAGTGATATACCGTTGTGATACCAAATTGCCACCGGGCGAGGTCGAGTGCTTCCACGTGAACACCTTTCGTCCGACCTATATTCTTGGTGCTACCTCCTGTTTTACCCTATTCCCAGAATATGCATTCTGGGCACGGGGCAACGCAGAATGTAGCGATTACCCAGCCAGTCTATAGGGAAAAAGCGCTTTGGGCGCGCTTTTTGGGGGAGTATTACCCACCTTTTCTCCTTGATTTTGCGACATTGTGGGACGAAGTTCCTATGTGATGCGCGACTATCTGGGCGACACAGACAATGAAGTGTTAAAAGGGATGAGCTTCGACTGTCTCTATAAGTTAAAAATAGGGGTATTACCTGCACAAATAGACTGTTTTAACACTTATAAAAAGAAGAAAAAACGTGACCTAATCACGTTTTTTGACCCATTTCTTTTAATTTTAGCGACAGTTTTAGAGACACCCATAAATCTTGACGTCAAGATAAAGGCGGCTCGCCGTGTCTCGTGTGGACAGCGGTGTCAGCCCCAACGGAAGAAACAGGTGACGTACTCGGCATCCTCCAGGATGACCTGTAGCTCCCCATCGTGAGGTTGCATTTCACGGGTTTCTATAACATGTGAAATATCGGAACGTGCAGAATTAGTACGAGAGACAACCCAATGCACTAACTGTGGAGCCTGTTCCTCAAAGGTGATTGAACATGAATAGTAACGCATCTTTGAGGCAATGAGCCGCCCTGTTGTTTCAGTAATAGGGGTGTCGTAGTGAAAACAAAGTTTGTAAGAAAGATTGTGCAAGCTTCCAGGCGTGGTGTATGGAGGGAATTCTAAACGCGTTATTTTTACGAGGCCGTCATCAAAATCGCTGACATATGTGGTGGCGGGAAAAGCGCCCTTAAGGTCGTAAAATCCGATATTGTCCTCGCCGGGTATCTCATCATCTTTTGTCCACCACACTGTCGTATGCATAGTCGGTGTGTCTGTGTCGGGGATGCGGACAAGAACTGATAAATCTTGGGTAATAGTGCGAAAATCTGCCGATATACTCAGATGTTCGCTGATGGTTTCTCGGATTACTTCGTGGGCAGGGTCAATCAGTTTCTCGACAGATTGAAAATGCTTGTCTTTCGCCACGCTATTAAAAGTCGGAACGCCACCCGTGTTGGTGCGCATGCTTTTGTAGTTGGCAGAATTGCGCAGGCGGGGTATGGGGCCAGTGTTATTGTTAGGAAGAAGAGAAGTCAGAGTTTGCGGAGGCAGGGCAAGAATTTTCTCTAACTCGGCAGTGAGCATTCGTGAGGAAGCCCGCCGCGGGAACGACGTTCCCGTTTGCCACTGACTCAACGTCGTGCGGCTGATTTTGAAACCACGCTCTGAAAGCTGAGAGACGATCTGAGCGAGAGAAAGACGAGAGTCAGTAATTGCCTGATACAAGGCAGCAGAAAAAGAGGTGGATGTGCTCGCTTGACCCTGCATTATCGTCCTCCCACTACTTTGTGTATGAACGAAGTATCCCTACCTCTTTAGGCATTGTAGCACACCTTCCGTCGTTGTAAGCGGCGTCCGCGAACAACCTCCACACTAGAGATCGCCGCGTCGCGCCTTTGGCGCTCCTCGCGACGACGGGGAAGTTGAGATTGCTTCGTCAGCCCTTTCGGGGTTCGCAACGACGGGGTGAGGGAGCGATGACGTGAGTTAGCGGGAGAAGTGGTGACGTGGTAGTATCGCAGGGCGGACGAGTTAGCCAGACGGTCGCGGCGCGTATGTGTCGAGGAAAGTCCGGACTCCACAGGAAAACAGTAGTGGGTAACGCCCACCCGGGGTGACCCGCGGGAAAGCGCAACAGAAAGTAGACCGCCTGTCGCCTAGGTGGCAGGTAAGGGTGAAACGGCGGTGTAAGAGACCACCGCGCTTCTGGTGACAGAAGTGGCACGGCAAGCCCTACTGGGAGCAAGACCAAGCAGTATGCGATGAGGTGTTCCGCTGAGCATACGGGTAGGTCGCATGAGCTTGACGGTAACGTCAAGCCTAGACGGATGGCCGTCACTCGTTTGAGTACAGAATCCGGCTTATCGGCTAACTCGTCCGCATATCGTAGGCGTAACGGGCAGCGCCGACAATGCCAGCTTCATCGCGCAAAGTCGCAGGAATAATCGTGGCGCGCGTCGACAACAACGTAGAGAACTCCTCATAGTATTCCGAAACGCCACCACCAATAATGAAAACATCCGGGTTGAAGAGTTCCTCAAGGGAGTAGAGGTACAGGCGCAGTCGCTCTGCCCATTCTTCAATGGAAAGATTTTCGCTCACGCGCACAGCAGGCGCCACCCACAATTCCGCATCCATGATGTTTTCGCTCAGACGCATATGCCCCAATTCGGTATTCGGGAAAAGCTTTCCGTCAGCGAAAAGAGCAGAGCCAACACCCGAGCTGAGGATAAGGAAAATGACTGTTTGGTTATCGTTAATAGTGTCTGAATAGGTAAGTTCGGCAAGCCCCGCAGCGTCGGCATCGTTGAGAATGCTGACGGGACGACCAAGGTACTGTCCAAAAAACTCGGCAGCATTCATGCCCACCCACAGGGGGGACAAGTGTGCGATAAAGGGGATATGTCCGCGTACGACAGGAGCGGGAAAACCAACACCAACAGGTGTGTCTGCATCAGCTCCGCATGACTCGGTAAGCTTTGCCACCGCTTCGCCTATCATCTCGACAGTTGCTCGTGGTGGAACTTCGGTAGTCTGCACCTCGCCGACTATGCGACCTTCTTCAATGTCAACAAGTGCCCCTTTGATACTTGGGCCGCCGGCATCTATACCCATACTGTAGATAGCCATTGTTTAATCTACGCTCCTCTTTTGACTACAATTCGCACCTATTCTCTCACAATTTTTACACCTTAGGAGTGAGATTGGGTAGGCAGGTCGTATCCGTGTTTTGGAGGATTACGCGCGTGCGTCGTAAGCGTAGCGGGCGGCGCCGACGATACCCGCGTGATTACGCAGAGCAGCGGGAAGAAGAGTGGCGCCCGTCGTTAGCCACTTAGAGAATGTGTCAAAATGCTCAGAAATGCCGCCGCCAAGAATGAAAGAGTCAGGATTGAAAAGATCCTCGACACGGCTGAGGTATAGCTGTATGCGCTGTGTCCACTCTTCGAGAGAAAGATTGTCACGGGTACGTATTGATGGTGCCGCCCATTTTTCCGCATTCTGTATTTTACTACTCAAGTGTATATGACCTAATTCGGTGTTAGGGAAAAGCTTGCCGTCATAAAAAATAGCAGAGCCGATACCAGTGCCAAGAGTAAGGAAAACGATTACCTGTTCATGGCTGTCAATGTGAGAATAGGAGAATTGAGCGATTCCGGCAGCATCGGCGTCATTGAGGACACTGACAGGGCGGGAGACACAGTTTGTGAAAAACTCGGCAACATCCATACCTACCCATGTGGGAGACAAATTTGCCATAGAAGGGATGCGTCCGCGCACAACGGGAGCAGGGAAACCGATGCCAATAGGCATATCCTCTGTGGCTCCGCACAGCTCGACAAGTTGTGCCACTGTTTCGCCGACAACCTCGGCAGGCGCTTCCGAGGGAGTCGGAATGACATGCACCTCGCCATACACACAGCCATTCTCGATATCGACAAGCGCGCCTTTAATGCTTGAGCCGCCAATATCAATTCCCATACCGTAGGTACTCATTTCGCCTGCCAAACTCCTCATTGTGTCCAGTTAAGCCCGCTAGAGATGCGGTGCAAGTTCCATACTACTAGGTAAAGTCAGAATCTCGGCGCCATTTTCGGTAACAACAATAGTGTGTTCATATTGAGCCGTCCGCGCGCGGTCAGCCGTGACGACAGTCCAGCCATCGTCCCACTGCTCCCAATCGATGGTGCCGAGGGTCAACATAGGTTCAATCGTGAACACCATTCCCACCTCCATGACCGTATCGAAACGCGGATTGTCATAGTGGGGAATCACCAGCCCCGAATGGAAAGCCTCGCCCACGCCATGGCCCGTATAATCTTCGACCACGCCATAGCCAAAACGCTTCGCATAGGATTCAATCACCCTGCCAATCACGTTAATATGCCGCCCAGGCTTGACCGCTTTAATACCGCGAAGCATTGCTGTTGCTGTGCGCTCACAGAGCAGGTGTGATTCCTCGTCCACTTCTCCTACCTCGAACATCGCACAGGTATCGCCGTGAACGCCGTCAATATATGCCGTCACATCGAGATTGATAATATCGCCCTCTTGGAGGAAAGTTGAATCGGGAATGCCGTGGCAAATCACCTCGTTAATAGAGGTACAAATCGATTTCGGGAAACCCATATAGTCAAGGCATGACGGGTACGCTCCGTGGTCGCAGATGTATTCGTGGGCGATACGGTCAAGCTCATCAGTCGTCACACCAGGGGCGACAGCCTTGCCCGCCTCATAGAGGGCATCTGCGGCAATTCGCCCAGCGGCACGTATTTTCTCAATCGTCTCAGCACTTTTGATATCGCCCGTCGTCACTATTTCGGGACCGTCATGGAAAAGATATTCGGGACGTTCAATATGAGAGGGGACGGCGCGGTGCGGGCTGAGTGTGCCAGGGCGCAGCGTTCCCAGCGGGGCGTGTTCTGTAACCATGAGGTCTAGTCTAAGCGTGGAGGGTGCGAAATATGCATACAGGTGAGAGAATAAACGTGTTAGAGAGGAGTGTGTGATGTTCGGACGCAAACCCCGCTACTATTTCAATACGCGCACCCACGAGGTTGAGGTAGGTAGGCAATCCTCGTGGCGGGATCGCATGGGGCCGTATGACAGTTATGAGGACGCGCTTCATGCGCTTGAGCGCGCCCGCGCGAATACCGCCCGTCACGATGCTCTGGACGCCGAGGATCGCGGCGAGGACGTTGACGACCCAACCCCGTCATCGCGAGGAGGCGCTTCGCGCCGACGTGGCGATCAATAACGGACAATTGTCAGCGTTGCACAGCAAGGAGTGGAGGGGCGGAATGCTCGCATTCCAGACCGAAACGACGTAGCTGCAAAAGGCGTGCAACGCACGCCGA
>JAFYHO010000141.1 GCA_017539125.1 Actinomycetaceae bacterium
TTCTTTGAAATCTTGGCACTTATGGCCGCACAGGATGCAGAGAAGGCGGGACGCAACGAGGACGCCAAGGCGCTAACCGAGCTTATCCCCCACGACTACGGCACCAACCTAACCGAGGAGCAAGAGGCCGCTATTCTCTCGCACGTTGGGGAAATCGCACCGACCATCATACGAGGCGGTAGCAAGACGTGGACCGACCTAATGGGCATGAGCGCCAACCCACGACACAACAGCTTTAAGGGCGACGGCATGATAGCGCCTATGGGCGTAGCGCTCACCTTTGCGGGCGCGGACGACAGCATTGTGATATTCGCAAACGAGCAGGGTAAGGCACTCAGCGTAGACGCAGGGACTTCAAAGCTCCTATCTCAGTTGAACAAGCTCTATACGATGAGGGGCAAACGCGCAACTGAGAGCGGAGGATTTGACATCGTAACGAGCTACGAGGAGCTTCTAAGCCTACGCAAGAGGAAAGTAACGCAAGGCAACAAGAGGGCTATCAAGAAGCAGATCGAGACGTTAAACGGAGCTTCTTTTACGATCGTTACAGACGAAATCAAAGACGGCAACATCGGCATCATCGCTAACCGCTTCTACCATCGGAGGGGCGGCAAAGTATCAATCAACCTAGACCCCGCCTTTGTTCGCATCGTGCTAGGACAAAACGCGGGAGATGTGCCACTTGATGAAGCTCTCTACTCCACAGACGATGTGAAGCATCCGCACGCTTGGGCCATCGGTAACCGACTCAACGCCCATAGCTACATGAATTACGCGATAGACACCCGATACCGAATCAGTGTCGAAAAGCTCCTTGCCAACGTGAAATCTATACCGACGATAGACGAGCTTCTTAACGCAGACATAAGGGGAGAGGCCAACCAGACCAAGCGCATCATAGAGCCTTTAGAGCGTGACCTAAACTACTTGGTAGAAATAGGCTTTCTGAAGTTTTGGGAGTACGTGCACGCAAACGGCGAGACGTTGACACCCTCGGAGCAGGACATGAGGATAAACCCAGACGGCACCGATGGGGCGCTACCCTACAGCATTGCCAAGGACTGTCTCATAACGTGGGAGCCAGTTCACGTTTACGTTGGGCAAATGCAGTTGATCATGGATGCGAGGGATCGAAAAAAGAAGCGCGACACAGAGGAGCGGGCGGCAAAAATCCTTGAAGAGGAGCGCCGAAACAAGCGCATCGAGCGCAAGACAGAGACAGAGATAGCCAGGCAGCGAGCGAAGGCCGAGGCCGAAAGTGGACACCCTTTGTCGCAAAAACAGGCTTAAATGGATACCCTTTGTCGCAAACTGGATACCCTTTGTCGCAAACTGGATACCCTTTGTCGCAAACGCGGGCTTTGACCTTGGGCTCTTTGGCCTAAGAACATCCTAAGAACCTTCTAAGGTTCTTTAAGAGGCGCAACCGGCCCGACTTGGGGCCGGGACCGTTTGCTTTAATTGGTATTAATCTTGGACGCTAACCACACAAGGAGGCACATCATGGACCCACCTACGAAGCGCACCACGAGAATGGAGGGCGTAGCCGTTGCAGACCTGCAAGGCTACGCCGAGAGCATGAGGGAGAGCCGGGAAGCTAAGACCCTCACGACAAGAAGAGGATAGGCCAAAGTGACAGCCGATAACAA
>JAFYHO010000142.1 GCA_017539125.1 Actinomycetaceae bacterium
TTGCTGGCAAGAAAGGTCAGTCAGTTGGTTTGGTTGAGATTCCTGAAATTTTCATCGATAACACCGACCGCAACCGTACATCGCCGTTCGCCTTCACGGGCAACCGCTTCGAGTTCCGCGCCGTGGGTTCGAGCGCCAACTGCGCCAACGCAATGACCGTTCTGAACACCATCGTGGCAGACCAACTCGTTCTGTTCAAGGCCGACGTCGACAAGGCCATCGCCGCAGGCAAGGCTAAAAACGTGGCCATTATGGACACTCTGAAGCCAATCATCGCTTCGATTATCGACGTTGTCTGCTTCGACGGAAACGGTTACAGCGAGGAGTGGAACGTTGAGGCAAAACGCCGCGGTTTGAACACCGAAAAGTCTGTGCCTGAAATGTTTACCGAATTCACAAAACCTGAAGCCATTGCAATGTTCGAGCGTATGGGCGTTTACACCGAAAAGGAACTCGAGGCACGCAACGAGGTTAAATGGGAAATCTATACAAAGAAGGTTCAGATTGAGGCTCGCGTAATGGGTCGTATGGCTACCAACCACATCATTCCTGCAGCCATCGCCTATCAGACCAAACTTCTTGAGAACATCGAAAAGATTAAAAACATCTTCCCCGACAAGTATCAGAAGGTGGCAGCCGTCGAGATTGCTCTGGTTGAGGAGATTTCGGAGCGCATTGCCGAAATCCGCAGCAAGGTTGACGCAATGATTGAGGCTCGCAAGGTGGCCAACAAGATTGATTGCGAGTACAAGAAGGCGAAGGCTTACCACGAGATTGCCGAATCGCTCTTCGACATCCGCAAGCCAATCGATAAACTTGAGGAAGTGGTTGACAACGATCTGTGGCCGCTGCCGAAATACAGAGAGTTGCTGTTTATCAGTTAATTAATGGTGAGTGGTGAGAGGTAAGAGGGGAGAGATAAAAGGTAAGAGTTGAGGGTGTAGGGACGCGGCATTGCCACGTCCGCACCCCCAATATCTAACCACTAAACCCTAACCGTTCACCGAATCAAAAAAACATAGTGCGGTATGATTAATAAAGGATTATATAGGTTTGAGAATGAGCACGACGCGTGTGGCGTGGGGTTGCTCGTCGACCTTAAGGGAAACAAAAGCCATCAGTTGGTGGAGGACGCTCTGACGGTGCTCGACAATATGAAGCACCGCGGCGCGGAGGCTGCCGACAACAAGAGTGGCGACGGTGCGGGAATCTTGTTGCAGATTCCGCACGAATTTATTCTGCTTCAGGGAATTGCCGTTCCCGAACGACTGAAATACGGCACAGGATTGGTCTTCCTGCCAAAAGACAAGACATTGGCCGACAAATACTTGGCCACTATCGAGGCTGAAACTGAAAAGGCTGGCCTTAAACTTCTGCAGACACGTCAGGTGCCTGTTAAATCGGAGATTCTGGGCGAGGCCGCTCTGGCAACCGAACCTTCTGTGGTTCAGATTTTTGTGACTGGCGAAACCGACGCCGCACGCTTCGAGACGGAACTTTATCTGCTTCGCAAGCGCATCGAGTCGCAGATTACTGACGAGAGGTTCTATATCGTCTCGCTGTCGAACCGTGTGATTGTGTACAAAGGTATGCTCTCGCCGTCGCAGTTGCGCGATTACTACCCCGACCTTGCCAACAACAACTTTACAAGCGGTCTGGCGCTCGTCCACTCAAGGTTCAGCACCAACACGTTCCCGACGTGGTCGCTGGCGCAGCCGTTCCGTATGCTGGCTCACAACGGCGAAATCAACACCATCCGCGGCAATCGCAGTTGGATGGAGGCGCGTGAGAGCGTTCTCTCGTCGGAGGCGCTGGGCGATATGCGCAACTTCTCGCCGATAGTTCAGCCCAATATGAGCGACAGCGCGTCGTTCGACAATGCGCTCGAGTTCTTTGTGCGTTCGGGAATGACGCTGCCGCACGCAATGGCAATGATGGTGCCCGAATCGTTCAACGAGAAGAACCCCATCAGCGCCGACCTGAAGGCCTTCTACGAGTATCACTCTATTCTTATGGAGCCGTGGGACGGTCCTGCAGCGCTCATCTTCACCGACGGCCGTTACGCTGGCGGTATGCTCGACCGCAACGGTCTGCGCCCTGCGCGCTATGTGGTCACCACCGACAACCGTCTGATTCTGGCTTCGGAGGCTGGCACACTGCACGTTGACGCCGACAAAATAAAACTGAACGGAAAACTTCAGCCTGGCAAGATTCTGATTGTGGACAGCGAGACTGGCGAAATCTTCTCGAACGACACCATCAAACAGCAACTTGCCGACGGCTGCGATTATACCAAATGGTTGCAAACTAACCGTATAGAACTTGCAAAACTGCATAGCGGACGTCACGCAGAAAACGCCGTGCCCGATTTCCAACGCAAATTGCGCTGCTTCGATTTCACACGTGAGGACGTGGAGCGCACCATTGCGCCAATGTGCCTTAACGCGCAGGAGCCGCTTTCGTCAATGGGTAACGACACGCAGTTGGCCGTGCTCTCGGGCCGTCAGCAACTGCTGTTCAACTATTTCCGCCAACAGTTTGCGCAGGTTACCAACCCGCCAATCGACCCAATCCGCGAGGAACTTGTAATGTCGCTCACGGAGTACATCGGCGCCGTTGGAATGAACATCCTGACACCAAACGAGTCGCACTGCAAAATGGTGCGTCTGCCGCAGCCTGTGCTCACCAACACAGAACTCGACACCCTTTGCAACATCCGCTACAAGGGCTTCAACACCGAAAAGTTGCCCATCGTCTTCGAGAAATCGAAAGGCTGCGAGGGTATGCGCGAGGCTCTTGCCGACCTTTGCCGCCGCGCCGAACAGTCGGTTGACCGCGGTATCAACTATATCATCCTGACCGATAGGGATATCGACGAAGGTCACGCGGCCATTCCGTCGCTTCTGGCGGTGAGCGCCATCCACCATTATCTGGTGTCGATTAAGAAACGTGTGCAGACGGCTCTGATTGTTGAGAGCGGCGAGATTCGCGAGGTTATGCACGCCGCGCTGCTGCTGGGCTACGGTGCAAGCGCCATCAACCCGTATATGGCTTTCGCCGTGATTGACGACCTTGTTCGCCGCGACGAGATTCATCTCGACTTCGAGACCGCGCAGCACAACTACATCAAGGCCATCGACAAGGGCTTGCTCAAGATTATGAGCAAAATGGGCATCAGCACCATCCGCTCGTACCGCGGTGCGAAGATTTTCGAGCCTATCGGCTTGAGCGCCAAACTGTTGAGCGAGTATTTCGGTACTCAATCATCAACAGTGGGCGGCATCGGTCTCGACACTGTGGCTGCCGACGCGCTGCGTATGCACAGTCAGGCATTCAGCTCTGACGCCGACACAAGCGGCCTGCTGCCTTACGTTGGCCAATTCGCCTTCCGCAAGGACGGCATCCGTCACGCCTGGACGCCCGAAGCCATTGCAACTCTGCAACTGGCCACTCGCACAGGCAGTTACAAGAAATTCAAAGAGTTTACAAGCATTATCGATAACAAACCCGAACCGCTCTTCCTTCGCGATTTCTTCAAGTTCAAACAGAACCCGATTTCAATCGACGAGGTGGAGCCTGCCGAAAACATTGTTAAGCGTTTCATTGGCGCGGCAATGTCGTTCGGAGCCATCAGCAAGGAGGCTCACGAGGCCATCGCGCTGGCGCTCAACAAACTGAAGAGCCGCAGCAACACTGGTGAGGGCGGCGAGGACAGCGAGCGCTTCTACACCGACCACGACGGCGTATCGCTCTCGAGCGCCATCAAACAGGTGGCGAGCGGACGTTTCGGCGTTACGGCCGAATATCTGGTGAACGCCACCGAAATTCAGATTAAGGTGGCTCAAGGCGCAAAGCCTGGCGAGGGCGGACAGCTGCCTGGCTACAAGGTGAACGAGATTATCGCCAAAACGCGTAACTCGATTCCTGGCATCTCGCTCATTTCGCCGCCGCCGCACCACGACATCTACTCGATTGAGGACCTGGCGCAGCTTATCTTCGACCTGAAGAATGTGAACCCACGGGCCAAAATCAGCGTCAAGCTGGTGGCCGAAAGCGGTGTGGGCACCATTGCCGCTGGCGTTGCCAAAGCCAAAGCCGACCTGATTGTCATTTCGGGCGCTGAAGGCGGCACGGGCGCATCACCTGCATCGTCAATCCGCTATGCGGGCATATCGCCTGAAATCGGCTTGGCCGAAACACAACAA
>JAFYHO010000143.1 GCA_017539125.1 Actinomycetaceae bacterium
GTCCACTCGGGATTCTCCAAAGCAGCCGTACCAATATTGACCCTCGCAGCTCCCGCTTCCAAAGCGCGCTCGAGCGAAGCGTCATCGCGGATACCGCCCGACAGCTCAATCTTCAACGGCACATTGGCGACAATCTCCGCGAGCAGAGGAGCATTCGAGCCGCGCCCAAAAGCAGCGTCCAAATCGACAAGATGAATCCATGTCGCCCCCGCTTCCACGAAAGACAGGGCCGCCTCAAGCGGGTCGCCATAACCTTTTTCGGTGCCAGCCTCACCTTGAACAAGGCGGACAGCCTGCCCGCCGACCACATCAACCGCTGGAAGCAGCTGCAAAGGCGCAGCGCCCGTCATATCCTCACTCATCGTCACTCCTTATGTCTTTCCGTGCTCTATATGCTCTATATGCTCTCGACCCAGTTCTGCAAAAGCTGCGCCCCCGCATCGCCAGATTTTTCAGGGTGGAATTGGGTGGCGACCAGTACGCCATTTTCGACGGCGGCAACGAAATTGCTACCGTGGTGTGCCCATGTGACGAGGGGTTTTTCAAAGATATGGTCGTCGCCCATTGTGGCTGCTGGGTCGCTTTGGCAGGCATAGGAATGGACGAAGTAGAAGCGTTCATTCTCTATTCCTTTGAAAATGACGCTCCCTTCAGCGGGCGTGACAGGCGACCAGCCCATATGTGGCACAACAGGAGCCTCAAGACGGCTGACAACACCGTCCCACTGCCCCAAGCCTTCACAGCCGTCACTTTCGGTGCTCGCCTCGAACATAATCTGCATACCAACGCAGATTCCAAAAACGGGCTGCCCTCCGGCGAGACGACGCTCAATGAAACGGTCGGCGCGCACTGCGCGGATTTTATCCATGACCGCACCGAAGGCGCCAACACCAGGAACAACAAGACCGTCAGCACTCATAATCGTGTCTTTATCGGCAGTCAATTCGACCGAAGCGCCCACGCGCTCAAGAGCACGCACGGCAGAGCGAACATTGCCCGTGCCAGCGTCCAGCACCACAACTTTTTTCACCAGATACTCCTTATCACGCCCAGTTTTCCATGCAGCCCGACACGCAACCGGCGCTTATAGCAAACCCTCGTCATCATCGTCGTCATCATCGAAGAAACTCTCGTCGAGGGCGGAACGCGACTCGTCGCGTTTGCCAACTTCCTCCTCAACCGTCTCCTCAGAAATGCCCTGATGTTTACGGCCAGCAGCCAAGCGAGCAATATCCGAGGTTGTCATATCGGCAGCCTTGATGGTTTCTAGGTCGCGCAAATCGAGCTCGCCCAGCAAGAATTTCTCCAAGCGCATATCAAGGGTTTGGAGCAAAAGACCAGCAGAAAGTTCCTCGCCCGCTTTACCGTTCAAATAACGCCGCGCGTGAACCTCGCCCGAGATACCGTTCTCAAAACCAGAGTTTTTCGCCAAAACGACATCGAAAAGGACGACCCCGTAACGCGAGAGGCGCGAGAGATAGGCAGCCACGGCAGAGCCAGACTCTGCGTCCCCCTCGCGGGCTAGGCGGTCGATTTCCTCTTGGTCAGGGCCAGTGATATTGCGAATATCCCACTCGTCGTACGGCAGAGAGGACATTTCGTGCAGCACAAGCGCACCCGTCTCCGAGGGCAAAATTTCTACCTCAAAACGGGCGATAGCGCATACACCAGCGACAACATTCGCCTGGGTAAATGGAGTGAGGACTGCGTAGCGCGAGCGCTTGGAAGCCACTAGAGCGCTCCCTTGGTGGAGGGAATGCCCTCGACGCGGTCGTCAATGGCGATTGCTTGGCGCAGGGCGCGCGCGAAGGCCTTGAATTGCGCTTCGACGATATGGTGCGGGTCGCGCCCACGAATCACGTCAAGGTGGACGCAGATTCCTGCATGGTAGGCGATTGCTTCAAAGACGTGGCGTGTCATTGAACCGGTGAAGTGGCCACCAATGAGGTGGTATTCCTGACCTTCTGGTTCGCCGTCATGCACGAGGTAGGGACGCCCAGAAATGTCGATGACGGCACGTGCGAGTGCTTCGTCGAGCGGCACGTATGCCGAGGCGAAACGGGCGATGCCTGCCTTGTCGCCGAGGGCTTCACGCAGAGCCTCGCCGAAGCAGATGGCGGTGTCCTCGACCGTGTGGTGGACATCGACGTCGATATCGCCGGTGGCCTGCACAGTGAGGTCGATAAGTGAGTGACGCGAAAGCGTGGTGAGCATGTGGTCGTAGAAGGGCACGCCTGTCGTGATAGACGATGTGCCTGTGCCGTCGAGGTTGAGCTCGACGACGATAGAGCTTTCACTTGTTGCGCGTTCGATTCGCGCGCTTCGCTTAGCCATGAATTACCTCCTTGAGTGCGGCGAGGAATGCTGCGTTTTCTTCGTCTGTTCCGATACTGACACGCAGGAATCCCTCTGGCCCGACTTCGCGGATAAGGATGCCATGTTCTAGTATCCCCTGCCAGAGGGCGTGACGGTTATTAAACGTGCCGAAAAGCACGAAATTGGCGTCCGAGTCGAGGACGGTCAGCCCGAGGGCACGCAAGTCCTCTGCCATGCGGTCGCGGTTGCGGCGAATTGTGGCGACTTGCTCGCGCAGGGGTGCGCGGTGTGCGAGGGCTGCGCGGGCTGCCGCTTGGGTGATTGCCGAGAGGTGGTATGGCAGGCGGACGATTCTCACTTGGTCGATGATGTCCTGTGAGGCTGCCATATAGCCGAGGCGCAGACCTGCAGCGCCGAATGCTTTGGACATTGTTCGGCTGACAACGAGGTTATCGTAGGTGTCGAGCAGCTCGAGGGCCGACGGTACGCCGTCGCGGCGGAATTCTCCGTAGGCTTCATCGACGACGACAATGGAGGATGTTCCTTCGTCTGGGCCGGTCCCGCGCGCAATTTCTAGCAGTTCAACGAGCTGTTCTTGGGGCAGAGCCGTGCCTGTGGGGTTGTTGGGGCTCGCTAGGAGTATGAGAGCTGGGCGCTCTTTTTTGCAGGCGTTGCGCGCAATATCGAGGTCGATATCGTAGCTGTCTGTGCGCTCTGCCGCGCAGTAGCGGGCGTAGCAATTGCGGGCGTATTCGGGGTACATCGAATAGGTGGGCGCAAAGGAAAGCACTGTTCTGTTTGGCCCGGCAAAAGCGGTCATCAACTGCGAGATGATTTCGTTGGAGCCATTGGCTGCCCAGATTTGCTCGGGCGGCAGGCGGACACCTGATTCTTCGGCAAGATAATCGGCGAGGTCAGCGCGCAGATCCATTGCTTCTCTGTCTGGATAGCGGTTGAGATTTTTGGCTGCCTGCCCGACGGCCTCTTGAATACTGGCGACGAGTTCTGGGCTGGGCGGGTACGGGTTTTCGTTGACATTCAAGCAAATGGGCACGTCAAGCTGGGGCGCTCCATAGGGCTGCTCGTCAGCGAATTCTGGGCGCACCGGCAGACGTGTGGGCATTGGTTGGCTATTCACAGTCTAAGCCTACGTCTTTATCGTGAAATATGGGGATATTGCTGGCGAGTGGGTCACGCCGCACACTCCCGTCATTGCGAGCCTGCCGCCACAACGAGGAACGGAGGGCTCACGGCAGTTTACTTACGTGCAGCCGAAGTGACGATGTTGTCGTAAGTGAGCGAAGCGAACGAATAGGCAGGCGTGGCAATCAATAGTCCTTTATTGCGTGCTTTGCAACTCAATCAATTGTCCATTATTGATTGCTTCGGTCGGACCTTGTCCTCCCTCGCAATGACGAGAAAAGTTCTAGCGGAAGTCGGTCGTCGGCACAACGGCAACAACGGGCGCAGCCTGGAGTATCCCAGCGGCAACCGAGCCGAGTATTCGCAAAGCGGGCATGGCTGCTGCCTGCGATCCGACGACGACAAGGCTGGCATTGTCTGCCGCTGCGGCGAGTGCATCGACTGCATGCTCAGAGGTCATCTCAAAGGTGGCTTGCACATCTGGATAGCGCTTGAGCATCTCCTCAAAGGCGTGGCGGGTTTCCTCGGCAACATTTGCCATCCCCTGCTCAACGAGTCCGCGCAAAGCGTTGTCCTCAAGAAAAGCCACATTAGCGGCAGCGTGCTGTTGCGCTTGTATCACATGCACGCTCGTATTCCTGCTCTGGGCAGCTTTCATAGCGTATTCGACGGCCCGTGGAGCGCCGTCATCGGGTGCCATGCCTACGACAACGGGACCGTCTGGGTTGAGGAGCCTGTCTTGGACGACGATACACGGGCACTGTGAGTATGTGGCGACCTTGCGTGAAACAGACCCAAGAAACATTCGCCTAATGGCGCCGAGGCCGCGCGCACCGAGATAGACGGTATCTGCTTCAGCGGATTTGTCGATGAGGGCAAGTGCAGGGTCGTTGACGACGACTTCTGTCGTCATTTTTAGTTCTGGGTAGAGTTTGCGTAGGCGTTCTTCTTCAATATCGAGTATTTGCTTGCAATTGTCCATAATGGCATCTTGGGAGTAGCTGACTTCTACTCGCCCGTAGATGGGGGCAAATGCGTAGACGAGATTGAGCTCGAGGTCTCGTCGCAATGCTTCTTCGGCAGCTAATTCCGCGGCATACTGTGCCTGCTGTGAACCGTCTGTCCCTGCGACTATCACGCCCATGTTTTCTCCTTGGGTCTCATGCGCTGTTTCCAGCTGTCTCTTTTCCTACAAGTCATATCTTATGCGTTCAATCACATTTTCTCCCGCTTTTTCGCTTCTCGAATTTCACCCTCTCCGTCTCGACTTTCGCTTAGGGCTGGACACCCTTTCCTAACTAGAATTATTCCAGATAATGTCGTAGGATGGGCGCAGAGGTTAAGGAGAAAAATGGAAAAAGAAGAGGTAGTGGAAAACGAGCGCACAAGCCTTGCCACTCGCCTGAATTGGCTGCGTGCGGGTGTTCTCGGCGCTAATGACGGTATTGTCTCGACGGCTGGCCTGGTGGTTGGCGTCTCTGGTGCGGCAGTTGGGCGCCCTGCCCTGCTCGCCGCCGGTATTGCTGGTCTGATTGCTGGAGCACTGTCTATGGCGGCTGGCGAGTACATTTCTGTCTCTACTCAGCGCGACACTGAGCGCGCCCAGCTTGCGCGTGAACGTCAAGCTCTTGCCGATAATCCCGAGGGTGAACTTGCTGCGCTTGCTGGCACTTTTGACGAGCAGGGTGTCGACAAGGACCTCGCCCACAAAGTTGCCACGCAGTTAACTGCGCGTAATGCGCTGGCAGCTCATGCCCATTTCCGTTTTGGTATTGACGCAGACTCGCTCACGAATCCGTGGCACGCCGCGCTCGCCTCAATGCTTTCTTTTGCCCTTGGAGCAATTATTCCTCTGTGTGCGATCGCCTTGTCTCCCTCTGCGCATGCACTGTGGATTACTGCCGTAGCCGTGTCTGTCTCCCTTGCCATTACTGGTTCTGTCTCTGCGCGACTGGGTGGCGCACCGGTGCTTCGGGCGACAATACGTAATCTCGTTGGGGGCAATTTGGCTATGGGCGTCACCTATTGGATTGGCGTTGCTTTCGCCCATTTCACCTAAACCGCCCCTCCCCCGTCGTCGCGAGCGAGCAACGCGAGCGTGGCGATCTCGAGATTGCTTCGTAGGGCTTCGCCCTCCTCGCACAACGAGGAGCGGAAGGTCCGAGGAAGCTCGCTTACTCGAGACTGTAGCGACGAAGTTGTGGCAAGTGAGCGAAGCGAACGAACAACGACGGAAAAGAGATATAAAAAGCGGGCTTGCCACGATCGACAAGCCCGCTTTTACTGTGTGCTTATAGTGAGAGGTAGTAGTTGATGGTGCGCACCATTTGCGAAACATAAGAGTTTTCGTTGTCGTACCATGCAACTGCTTGGACGAGGTACTCATGGTCAGTGTATTTTTCAACCATTGTCTGGGTTGCGTCGAAGAGGGAACCATAGCGCATGCCGATGATGTCCGAGGAGACAATTGGGTCGTCGGTGTAGCCGTAGGTTTCATTGGTAGCGTTCTTCATTGCTGCATTCACGTCGGCAATTGTCAGTTCGTCATCGCAGCCGACCACGGCATACAGAAGTGTCGTTGACCCTGTCGGCGTTGGGATGCGCTGGGAGGAGCCAATGAGCTTGCCATCCAGCTCGGGGATGACGAGTCCGATTGCCTTAGCTGCACCTGTTGTATTGGGGACGATGTTGAACGCTCCGGAGCGAGCACGACGCACGTCTTTGTGAGGGGCGTCGAGAATCTTTTGATCGCCTGTGTAGGAGTGGACTGTTGTCATAATGCCTGCACGAATCGGCACAAAGTTGTTGAGGGCTTTAGCCATTGGAGCGAGGCAGTTGGTGGTGCAGGAGGCGGTGGAGATAATAGTGTCCTCTGCTTTGAGTGTCTCGTGGTTGACGTTGTAGACGATTGTGGGAACGTCGCTTCCTGCTGGGGCAGAAACAACGACTTTTTTTGCGCCTGCGTCGAGGTGTGCTTGGGATTTTTCTTTCGAGGTGTATGCGCCTGTACATTCTGCGACTAGGTCAATGCCGAGTTCGCCCCAGGGCGATTGACGCGCGTCGGAACCAGTAAAGGTGCGGATTTGCTTTCCGTCGACGTAGATTGAGTCGTCATCATGGGTGATGTCATGGTTAAACATTCCCTGTGTTGAGTCGTATTTCAAGAGGTGTGCCAGCATTTTAGGCTTCGAGCCTCTTGTGTTAATGGCGACGACATCGCAAACGTCGTCCTCTACTATTTGGCGAAGTGCCAAACGTCCGATGCGTCCAAAACCATTGATGGCGACTTTGTACGTCATAGTTTTTTCTCCTAATTACATTTTGTGTACATGAAACATGCCTAATACTACTAGCTATAGCCCTCTAACATGGCGCGGAATGGTAAAGAAAATAAACGTAAAGAAAACTTTACTAACCGCTACCCCACTCTCCTGAGGACACGTTGTGAGCACGCCCCCCAACAGCAAATCGGCCCGCCTAGCGACGCTTGGCAGGCCGATTCAAAAATTAGGAAATGTTTTGATGTTTACACTTCGATGAGTTCGGAGCTTTCCGCGTCATAGTCACCGAGGGCGACCGAGCGAATACTCGGGTCCTCATATGTTGACCAGTAATACGTATTCGTGCGTGTAGAAACGCCGCCAGTGTACACGGTCTTTTCAAACTCGCCGCTGGTCATACGCGCAGCGCCGTCAATCATCGAGACACCACCAAGCGTGTGGAACATGCGCGAAACGTTGGCTTCTTCGCTGTCTTGAACAGGATAATTCGCATTCAAATAGGCAACACGCACGAAACGCGAGGGCGAATAATAATCGCCAGGAAGCCCACGCATACCACCACCAGAACCGTATGGCGAAAGCTCAGCCGCGCCCCACTTCAACGGGTCGGGGGCGTCACTGGTAACGTTGAGATAGTTACGGACGTTTTCTGCGTGCCATGCGAAACCAGGCTGGTTAGCAAGCACATCAAAATCATTACGGAATACCTGCAAACCATCTTTCGTCTGCTCGACGATAATGGAACGCGTTGCATCTCCGATAATCCAATGCAAAAGTGACGAGGGGAAATACTCGTTGATTGGCTTATCGACAATGCATGCGTTGGCGAGTGCAGCTTCTGCCTCATCAACCGAGGCAAAATTAGCGACAACCCACAGCGGGAATTCCCATGCGGCGATATTCGTCGCACCCTCAACTGGTTCTTTCGCGTATTCGGCATAGCCAGGGAAGTTGAGACCAGCAACAGCCAGGCCCACATCGTTGGCGCAGTCGAAATACAACGGCGTATTCTCAGCAACAATACCCATACCGTAAACCGGATATTTCATCTCGGGAGTTGCGCCGAAGGGCGAATTGGGCTTGAAGTTACGCGGAGTAATAACAACACGCTCACCATAGCCACAACTCCAATCAAGATTGCGGGCAAAATACATATTCCCTGCATTATCCGCAAAACGAACAGCAGTACACATAATTTCCTCCTACCTCTTTCATGCACCTTCGCATGAAAGGTTAGTGTTTTTCCTACCCTTTCAACTGTACTCCCCCACACGACACCCCGCAGGGCTTTCCACAAAATTGCCCAAAATTGCTCACAATAACACGCCATACAAATCCCCATACCCACACTCAATTCCCCCTGTCTTATCTCCACTATTTTTCTACTCTTTTCCATGTATCTACCGCCCAAACATATGAGGAGAACACAATGCAACCACTTAGAGAGCTCATTGAGCAATTTATGCGTACTTGTCGCGAGGAGTACAGGCTCAGCGATAACACTTTGCGCGCGTATGCCTGCGATCTTCGACAATACAATGAGTGGATAGAAAACCGCGATTACACTTCCCCCATAACCATTCGCAACTATCTCTCTTACCTGAACAATAAATACTCCCCCGCTACTGTTAAACGCAAACTTGCAACGCTTCACGCTTTCATGTCGTTTTTGCAGGAAAAAGAACATGTAATCGATTCCCCTTTCAAAAATATGCGCATTCGAATCAAAACTCCCCAAAGACTTCCAAAAATCATTCCAACACAGACACTTAAACAGCTTTTCGCCTCTCTGTACGACACCACTTTGGAAGAAACTGGCGACCCTTACCTTCTACGAGATCAAGCAATCTTTGAACTATTGATAGCCACAGGAATAAGGGTTAGTGAATTATGCGCCTTAAATACTAACAATATTGATTTAGAAGGAAAAACTTTACGCATTTTCGGTAAAGGAAATAAAGAAAGAACGATACAAATCGAAAACACAATGACGCTACTGGCCTTGAAAAAGCACATTGCCTACACAAGACACGACTCAGCAAACACTCCTATTTTCCTGAACTCCGCCGGCAGCAGAATCTCCACAAGAACCGTACGCGAAATTATTAATCGAAGAATACGGGAAGCTGGGATAACGCAAAAAATAACCCCACACATGTTTCGACATACTTTCGCAACAATGCTTCTGGAAAACGACGTCGATATCCGCTACATACAAAAGTTGCTTGGTCACAGCTCATTACGAACCACCGAAATCTATACCCACGTTAGCTCCGCAAAACTTCGTGAGATTATGCGCCACAACAACCCCCGCAGTCAAATCACCCAATACGCTACCACCCCATAATCGACAGTTATCGGAGGTTCCA
>JAFYHO010000144.1 GCA_017539125.1 Actinomycetaceae bacterium
CGCAAATGGTAAGCTGCAGACAAACCCGACGGCCCTGCACCCACCACGAGCACGCGCTTACCCGTATCAGGATTGATAGGTTTAACCGTCCACCCCTCACGCACAGCCTTATCGCCAAGGAAACGCTCGACGGAATTGATACCGACCGCCTGGTCGACCGAGGCACGGTTACACACCTGCTGGCAGGTGTGATAACACACGCGTCCCATAATCGCGGGCATAGGATTGTTTACCATGATTTCGCGCCATGCTGCCTCATAGTCACCCTCTTCAGCGTGGTAGAGCCACTGCTGGATATTCTCTCCCGCCGGGCACTGCTTGTTACACGGAGGCAAAAGATGCTCATAGATGGGGCGTTCGCTACGCCACGAACCGGTGTGGTTGACGGCCGACGAACCGATATTGAGCGCCACAGCGAAAGGCTGAGTGGCAGCTTGCGGAGAAATATGTCCTTCGCTCATTATGCTTCCTCCTCATCGATGAGGTTATATCGCTTAATATTGCGGTCAGCAAGACGCTGCAAATCTTCCAAAACACTCGGGTCGGATTTGGTAAAGACGTGCGCGAAACGCTTCTGTGGCTTCAAATAGTCCTCAACAGGGCGCTTCTGTCGTATCTTCGCCACAGAAGTAATCTCGCCGTATTCAGCCTCAAAAACAGGGAAAAGACCAGTCTGTGTGGCTAGGCGGGCAATCTGGACTGTCATATTCGAGGCGCTTCCCCAACCGAGCGGGCACGGCACGAGCACGTGAATATAGCGCGCGCCATGGAAACTCATCGCCTTAGTGACCTTGTATTCTAAATCGCGTATATCAGCGACGGTCGCCGTAGCAACATAGGGAATCTCGTGCGCCATAGCAATACGCGCCATGTTCTTGCCCTGCCCCCAGTCATTACCTGGCTCTGGGCCAACAGGCTGCGTCGTGGCTGTGCGCGCGGTCGGCGGTGTCGCGCCTGAACGCTGAACACCCGTATTCATATAGGCTTGATTGTCGTAGCAAATGTAAAGAACGTCGTCATTACGCTCAAACATGCCCGACAAGCAACCCATGCCAATATCGACAGTACCGCCGTCACCACCTTGAGCGATAACGCGAGTCTCCGTATTGCCTTTCGCTTTCAACGCCGCCTGAACACCGGTCGCCACCGCGGGAGCGTTACCAAACAGAGAATGAATCCACGGCAGATTCCAGCTCGTCTCAGGATAAGGCGTGGAGAAAACCTCCAAACAGCCCGTCGCATTGACGGCAATCACCTTGTTATCCGAAGCAGCAAGCGCAGCATCGACAGCATACCGTGCACCGAGAGCCTCACCGCAACCTTGGCAGGCGCGATGGCCAGAAGTGAGCGAATTGAAACGCTTTCTTTTCGATTGTGTAGAACGTAAATCTTTGGGCACGAGACGATTGCCAACCGCGAAAGAACCAACCTGATAGAAGTGGACTTCTTCGCGCGTGGGAATGACAGTTTCGTTGTAGTCGCCGTGAGTGTCAGGTACACGTATATCCCTCATCGTGCCCCTCCTTTCGACATCATAGACGTAATATCTCGAATCATATTTTCAGGAATTGGGCCAGACCTGCGGTTTTCTTGCTGACGTTTCAGCTCAGCGTCAATGAGGTCTTGGTTGAGGTCGAGGAAATGCAAATGGTCGGCTGTGCCGTCACGAACTGTATCAAGATAAGCATTGATTGAATCAATCGTGATATCTCGCCCGCCAAGACCACAAATACACTCGTAATCGGTGTAGGTGTGGTCGCGCATTGCCATGCGAACTTCACCGGCGACAATACCGCCGATGCCAACTGAGAATGCTTTTTCAAAAACAACGAAAGTGCTCGCATTTTCCAAGGCTTTTCGCACCGCTTCTGAGGGGAAAGGACGGAATGCGACGAGCGAAAGAACGCCGATTTTTTCTCCACGGTCACGGCGGATATCAATCGCGTCACGCAAGGTACCCGTAATCGAACCGAGGCAGACGACGATTGTGTCGGCATCCTCTGTGCGATATTCATGGACAAGCCCGCCGTTTTCACGGCCGAAGATTTCGCTAAACTCTTTGCCGATTTCCGGAATGAGCTTGAGGGCTTCCATTTGCTTCCAATGCTGAAGATACTTCACTTCCGTGAAAGCTTCAGGGCCGACCATAGCGCCCAGAGAAACAGGGTCGGCAGGGTCAAGAACAATGCGTGGCTCAAAATCGGGCAGGAATTGTGCAACCTGCTCAGGTTCAGGCACATCAACCTGCTCGACGGCGTGGGTGAGAATAAAACCATCCATACACACCATGACAGGAATGGACAGTTCTTCGGCCAGACGGAATGCTTGGACGTGCAAATCGACAGCTTCTTGATTGCCTTTGGCGAAGAGTTGCAACCAACCACAATCGCGCTGGCTCATCGTGTCAGAGTGGTCGTTCCAAATGTTGATAGGCCCGCCAATGGCCCGGTTGGCGACCGTCATAACAACGGGCAAGCCCAAGCCAGACGCGGAATAGACAGCTTCTGCCATGAAAAGAAAACCCTGCGAAGCTGTTGCGGTGTAAGAGCGTGCGCCTGTCGCAGAAGCTCCGATACACGCACTCATAGCCGCAAATTCCGATTCCACATTGACATATTGCGCATTGGGCAGCTCGCCGGCTTTGACCATACGTGAAAGCTCTTCGACAATATGGGTCTGCGGTGAAATCGGGTATGCCGAGATAACTTCTGGCTTACACGCAGCTACGGCGTGGGCGATAGCTTTCGAGCCCTCAATTTGTTGCAGCATCGCGCGCCTCCTCTTTCTTCTGCATCACATAGTCATATGCGGCTCGGGCAGCATCAGCATTCTTCTGCCCCACTTCTCCCTGAAAACGCTGTTTAATGACTGTCGAGACGGACTCTAAAGTATAAAGCTCCGTCAATGCGGCGAGCGCGCCGAGAAGCACGGCATTGGGAACTGTGCGTCCTGTATATTCGCGTGCAATATCGCTCGCGGGAACAGTCACTACGTGCCCTCGCGGACGCTGCGCGGCAAATTCCCCAAGCCCTAATTCCTCAAGGGTCTTTTTGGAATTAATCAGGGCGTATCCGTCATCGGTCAAACCACCAAACACATCGACAATAGGTAGAAGTGTTTGGTCTTGAACAATAACGACATCGGGATACATGACGGGTTCGCGTGTGCGGATTTTTGTGTCTCGAATTCGGCAATACGAGACGACGGGCGCGCCTGTGCGTTCTGAACCGAATGAGGGGAATGCTTGTGCGTACGAACCTTCCGCGAATGCAGCGTAGGCAATCAAATCGGAAGCTGTAACGACACCTTGACCTCCCCGACCATGAATGCGTATTTCAACCATAGCCTCAAGTCTACTTGTAAAAGAGAAATAGTGATACAAGTAGGCGCGCTTCAAACAATGAGTAAAGACATAGTAAAGGAAAACTAAAGCTAGTCTGTTGTGTTCATAGTAGCCAGCGCACAGGCGTAGGTGAGAATTGTTGCCGCCATAGAGACGTTGAGGGATTCCGCTTTTCCGAAAATCGGAATGGAGACGGTTCCGTCGAGCAGGCTTGTGTCAAACCCCTCGAAGCCGTGGGCTTCATGTCCAAGTACCCACATTGTTGGCTCGGAAAGTTTTGGTGGCGTGTGGGTGACGGTATCGCTCGGCTCAGTTTCTAGTGGTGTTAGTTCGCCGACAAGATTTGATAGGCTCCACTGCCCTGCCGCGTCCGCGCCGAGGACGTGCAGACCTGCTTCGCGTCCGTGGGTGCAGATTTCCTCGAAGGTTAGCCCTGTGACGGTGGGCAGGTGAAAGAGAGAACCGGCTGTTGAGCGGATTGTTTTGGGCGAATAGAGTTCGACACTTCCTTTGCCGATGAGAACGGCATCTGCTCCTGCTGCGTCTGCCACGCGAATGATTGTGCCGAGGTTGCCAGGGTCGGATATGTGTGCAGCGGCGATGACAAGGCGGGCGTTTGCCAAGGCAGCGCTGGTGCTGGCTTTCTCGGGCTCGTCAATAACAGCGAGCAGGCCTTGAGCGTCTGTTGAGAGCTGGCTGAGTTCTTCATCGGTGAGTAGGTGCGTCCAGACACCCGTTTGCGCTGCGAGTTTGGCGATATCGCTGTGTGTTTCTAGCGCACGCTCGGTGACGTAGAGGTCGCGCACAAGCTGGGGCGCATGAACGAGAAGTTCGCGTACGGATTGGGGCCCTTCGACAAGCGTCTGCTTCCAACGCTGGCGCTGGCTGCGGCTATGCAGGCGCGCTGCTCGGCGCATTTGCTCTCGACTTGCCTCTTTCATGCGGAATTCACTCATGCCACCTATCCTACACGCCTCTTGCAATCTCCAACCGTCATCGCGAGCATGGCGAAGCCATGCGTGGCGATCAATAGTCCATTATTGCTTGCGTTGCAACGCTGGCAACTTTCCATTATTGATTACCGCGCTATTCGGCTTCGCCTCTTACAACAAGGAACGAAGTGTCCAAGGAAGCTCGCTTCCTTGAGACCGTAGTGACGCAGTTGCCAAAAGGAGCGTAGCGACTGAACACGATTTCCTCGCTACAGCTACACGAAAGTAAACTTTCGTGAGCCTTTCGCTCGTCATCGTCACCTCAGGTTCGCTCGCAATGACGGGGAGATTCGATATAAAGGAGACCCCGAGAGAAGTCTCGGGGTCTTTCTGAAAGCTATTGCTTATGCAGCCTTGGGGGCGTTGACGTCCTCAGGCAGTGCTTTCTTGGCAATGTCGACAACCGCTGCGAAAGCCTCGGGGTCGTTCACAGCCATTTCGGCAAGCATGCGGCGGTCCACTTCAACCTCGGCAATCTTCAAACCTTGAATGAAGCGGTTGTATGTCATGCCTTGCTGACGGCAAGCAGCGTTGATACGCGAAATCCACAACTTGCGGAACTCGTTCTTGCGAACCTTGCGGTCACGATAGTTGTATACAAATGAGTGCGTCACCTGCTCTTTTGCCTTGCGATACAGGCGGGAACGCTGGCCACGGTAGCCAGAGGCCTGCTCAAGGACTGTACGACGCTTCTTCTTGGCGTTTACTGCGCGCTTTACTCGTGCCGTTTCACTTCTCCTTTACTAGATACCGAGCATCTTCTTGACTTGCTTGGTATTCGAACCGTCGACGAGCTGGTCTTGGCTCAAGCGACGCTTGCGCCTCGAGGACTTGTGCTCCAACAGGTGGCGCTTATTCCTCTGCTCATGCATGAGCTTGCCGCTTCCCGTCTTACGGAAGCGCTTCTTTGCACCAGAGTGCGTTTTCATCTTCGGCATTTCTTCTCCTAACATCACGGCGCGCACGCGCCACGTACTATCGTCATGGATTAAAGCTTGGGTTCAGGATTCTTTTTCAGCCTCACGCGCCGCTACACGCTCCTGATTGCGTGCTGCACGCTCTGCTTCGCGTGCCTTGCGCGATTGGCGCTCCTCGGCGCGGCGGCGACGCTGGTCGCTGCGAGCCTCGGACTTTTTACGAATCGGGGCGAGCACCATGGACATGTTCCTGCCCTCTGCACGCGGCTTCGCTTCAACAGTCGAGATTTCAGACAGCTCTTCAGCTAGTCCCTCTAGCAGCTTTACGCCCATTTCGGGACGGGACTGCTCGCGCCCCTTGAAGCGCAGGTCAAATTTGACTTTGTCTCCACCATTGAGGAAGCGCTCAGCTTGGTGCTTCTTCGTGTTGTAGTCATTCTCGTCGATTTTCAAGCCAATACGGATGGATTTGATGACGGTATTGGATTGATTTCTGCGAGCCTCACGGGCTTTTTGCGCCGCCTCATACTTGAACTTGCCGTAGTCCATGAGCTTGGCGACGGGCGGTTCAGAGTTAGGGGCGACTTCAACGAGATCGAGGTCTGCTTCTTGGGCGAGACGAAGCGCGTCCTCGACGCGGACGACACCTACTTGTTCACCGGAAGGACCAACAAGGCGCACTTTATCACTACGAATGCGCTCATTAACTCGTGGTTCGTTATTGATGACTGCTCCTTTATATCCATGACGTATACGCAGGCAGAGCAGCCCCGAAGCACTTAGTGTGCGACCCAATCCCCTCGTCTGGCGCGTGCGCCACGGGTATTAGGTGGGAGAAAACTCCGCTTGCGTTCCAGCTTTTGCTGGTCGGTCAGGAAAGACATTATCACTCGGCGGTGAAAAACTCTAGGCGCGCCAAGGAAAGAGAGACCATACACACAACCTATCCCCGTCATTGCGTCCTTCTCGTCATTACACGCACCCTTTTCCGTCATTGCGAGCCTGCCGCAGGCAGGCGTGGCAATCAATAGTCCTTTTAACAGCCCGCTTTGAAACTCAGCAATCCACGTCGGTATTGCTTCCTTCGTCGACACTTCGTGTCTCCTCGCAACGACGGGTTAGAGGACGCAACGACAGTTGAGGAGTGTTTTAAGCAGTGCGGACGGGAACGATGTGGACGAGGTCGAGACGGGCGCTGAGGTATTCGTCGTGGCTCAAGGCGTGGGAGATGAGGACGGTTGCGCGTTCAGCGTCTGAGCGTGAGGATGTTTCCGACATTTGCAAGGCAATCAGCACAGCACCATTGGGCGTGGGTCGCAGCCAAATATCAATGACTCGCTCGACAACGCGCACAGCTTCACGCAGACGCGCCCGGATTTCATCATCGTCCCAAGGAGCTGTCCATTCTTCTGCCGAGGCGATAGCGGCACAGGCAGAGCGCCCAAGCAGAAAACCGCCCGCCGCCTGCTCGTCGCTTGGATTCAAACACAGTATTCCCGAAGCCATAAGCGCCTGAGTAGCGGCGTTGCGTCCAAGCAA
>JAFYHO010000145.1 GCA_017539125.1 Actinomycetaceae bacterium
AGCAGGCGCTACTGAAAGTCATCGAGGGCACTGTTGCTGCCGTGCCACCCCAGGGCGGGCGCAAGCACCCACAGCAGGATTACACCCAGATTGACACATCGAATATTTTGTTCATCTGTGCAGGCGCTTTTGACGGCATGGAAGAAATCATCGCTTCACGTGCGGGACGGCGCTCTCTCGGTTTCGGTTCGCAATTGAAAGACGCAGACGACACCGATTTGATTCTCAGCGAGGTCACTCCCGACGATTTGCACAAGTACGGTCTTATCCCTGAGCTTGTCGGGCGTTTGCCTGTTCTCGCAACCGTCAATGCTTTGAGCGAAGATGATTTGATAGACGTCTTGACCAAGCCGCGCAATTGTCTCGTCAAGCAGTACAAGAAAATGTTTGAGCTTGACGGTGTGCGCCTGACCTTTGAAGATGAGGCACTGCACGAGATTGCCCGCGAAGCAATCGCTCGCGGTACGGGCGCTCGCGGCCTGCGCTCTATTCTTGAAGATTTGCTACGTGAAGCAATGTTTGACGTTCCCTCGCGCGGTGACGTGGTCGAGGTGGTTGTTGACGCTTCCTGCGTCCGTTCGCACAGTACGCCGCGCATGGTGCTTGCTGGGGGAGCGGCAAAGAAAAAGGGAAAGAGTGCCTGAGATGAGCGAAAAAATGCAGGATATCCCTGAAGATTTGAAGCGCTATCGCCAGACAATTGACAACCTGGATGCTGCGCTTGTCCATATCCTCGCTGAGCGCTTCCGCTGCACACAAAATGTTGGGCGTCTCAAAGCAGAACACGACCTGCCGCCGAGCGACCCTGCGCGCGAAGAAGAACAAGTAGCACGCCTGCGTCGTCTCGCTGAAGAATCAGGGCTTGACCCGCACTTCGCTGAGAAATTCTTGCGCTTTATCGTCGCTGAAGTAATCCGCCACCACGAAGAAATCGCCGGGGCAAGCGAATAGCTTAGCGCCTAGTGGCCAACGTTCGTGCCGAGAGTGCCATTGTAAAGCTTGTCGATTTCTGTGGCAAAATCCGCCAAAACAGCGCGACGCTTTACCTTCATTGACGGCGTGAGATAGCCATTCGGGATAGTGAAATCGGTATCGAGCACATGGAAACGGCGAATGGACTCAGCACGAGAAACTGCCTTGTTAGCGCGGATAACAGCACGATCCAGTGAAGCAAGTATTTGGGCATTAGAAGCTGCCTCGGTAGCCGACATAGCTGGCAGTTCGTGATTCGCCAACCATGCGGGCAACATTTCGGCATCCAAGGTGATGAGCGCCGCGATATATGGGCGAGCATCGCCGACAACAACCACCTGCGAGACAAGTGGATGGCCACGCAGGCGGTCCTCCAAAACAGCCGGAGCAACATTCTTACCGCCCGCCGTCACAATCAACTCTTTCTTACGGCCAGTAATCCATACATAGCCGTCATTATCGACTTCGCCAATATCACCAGTGCGGAACCAGCCGTCCACGGTGAAAGCAGCAGCAGTCTCTTCCGGATTGTTATTGTACCCCTCGAAAACTGAGGGAGCCTTGACAAGCAACTCGCCGTCCTCATCGGTCGTAATACGGCAGCCTGGATAGGCAGGACCAACTGAGCCGATACGGATACGATTCGGTCCATTAACGGTACACGGAGCTGCGGTTTCTGTCGATCCGTAGCCTTCAAGAATAGTGATGCCTGCGCCGCGGAAGAAATGCCCTAGGCGCTCGCCGAGCGGGCCGCCACCAGAAACAGCCCACTTGAGCTGTCCGCCTGTGAGCTGCTGGAGCTTCGAATAGACAAGGCGCTGGCCGACTTGGTGTTGAGCCCTCAAAGCACGAGAAGGACCCTCAGGGGTCTGAAGAGCACGTGAATAGGCGATAGCAACTTTCGCATAGTAGCGGAAAGTCCGCAGCTTGACGCCGCTGCCAGCGCTCGCGTCTGCCGCATTGTAGATTTTCTCGAAAACGCGCGGAACGGCAAGGACGTAGGTTGGGCGGAACGTCTGGAAATCAGAAACGAGATTCTTCGCGTCAGGGGAGTAGCCGACAACATTCCCCGAATAGAGAGCCATGAGATTGACGTAGCGAGCAAAGACGTGAGCCATTGGCAAAAAGAGCAGAGTGCGCTTATCTCCACCATCAACCACAATGGATAAATCGCCGTCAAGTGGACCATTGATAGCCACGTGCAAGAGATTGCGGTGTGTCAGGCGTACACCTTTCGGCTTGCCCGTCGTGCCAGAAGTGTAGATAATTGTCGCCAAATCATTTGCGGTGACTGCATCGGTTCGCTTATCGACTTCTGCAGGGTCAATATCTCGCCCTTCGACAATAATCTGGTCAAGATCGCCGTCATTGATAACAAAAATCTTCTCAAGGAAACCAAAATCTCCCAAGGCAGGAGCGAGAATAGCGCCCATGCCGCGCGTCTCGGCGATAGCGAAACGGCAGTGCGAATCCTCAATGATCCAGCGTGCTTGCTCAAAAGAATCTGTCTCGTAGATGGAAATTGCTTGCGCCCCGATTGACCACAGAGCAAAATCGATGAGAGTGAACTCGTAGCGTGTGCGGCACATGATGGCAATATGATCGTCTTTCTTGACGCCCAAAGCAAGGAAGCCCTTGGCGAGAGCGCGGTATTCGCGGGCAAACTGACCCCATGTCACAGGAATCCATGTGTTGATTTCGCTCTTACGCTCGATTGCGATGATATCTTCCTTATCCTCGGCAATCTGCCTGAAAGTGCGCGGAATACTCATGTCATTAGTAATCGCAACCTTGGCTGGAGTGAAAGCGATGGGTCGGCGTTTTTCTAACTCATTCATGGGAAACCTCCTGCTACACAATTTCTCGAATACTGTACGGGCGGTATCTACTCGAAGCTACGCTACAGTAACCTAGGCTTTTACGCAAGAATACGCGCGTGGTACCACACGAGATGTGGGGCAACTAGTTGTTCTCTTCGTCGGCGGGAGTGTTGGACGTGTCGAGAGATTGAGACTCATCCTCTGGGGTACTTTCTTCCGCTTCCCCTTCGCTCTCGTCACTAGTCGTGTCGTCAGAGGTTAAATCGGACGGCGAGGACTCGTCAAGCCCGGAATCGTCCTCATTTAATTGCAACTCGCGCGTCTGGTTATTGACGAAGTTCAGGTGGCTTTGACGCAGAGCTTCACTCTCATCAGCGATATCATCAATGAGCTGACGCAGAGCTTGGGCAATATCGCGAGCTTCTGCAGGGGTCACTCCATCGACTAGTGTTCCTGCGCCATCACCCGTCAAAAGTGCGCGCGCCTCATCAATAGTCGAGTCGAGACGATCAACTAAAATCTTCAAATCGTCACCGTCGCCTTCATTTTCTAGAGTTCCCTGATATTGGTTGAGTAGAGCATGAGCTGACGCAGAACTCTGCTGAGCTTCACCAATCAATTCCTGCACGTAGACACCAAGGCTGTCGCCCATTGCATCTTCCACGCGGGCGCAGGCCTCATCGAGATTTTCAAGGCTTGGCTTGAGCTCGGTAGTCGCTTTTTTCAACTCCTCAATAGCTGCTTTAGATGGCGAAGTTGCCTCGATTTCGCGCGACTTACTTTCCGTGTCGCTGATTGCCTCGTCCAGAGACTCACAGGCGGCCCTATCGTCAATCACATTGCGGCATTCTTCTGCCAGTATTTCTGCATCTGCAAGCGCATCGAGAGCGTCCTCGCGCAGCTGCTCATATTCGCTGCGCGCGCTATTGTATTCATCGCTGAGAGCACCATTGTGGTTCAGGTAAAGCATCGTTCCTGCACTTGCCAGAACAAGGAGAATAACAAGTCCAACAACTACGAGCAGGCGCCTTTTCTTTGTTTCTGGGGTGACCTCGTTGTCCTCTTGGCCTTGTGTAGTTTGACCAACTGGTTCTAGATCAACAGCAGTATCACCGAGAGAGTTGACGAAATCTCGAAGTGACTGATCTTCCCATTGGCTCATTTTTTCTCCTATGATGCGAGACGGGTCGAGAATGCTGAGAGCACGCCAGAATGTGGACGTGCTCTCTAGTCTACGATATTGCTTTCGTTTGTGTCCTCTTTAGGCTTATTTGCTTTATTTTAGGCTTTAGTGGGCTTCGGCTCGGGCGGGTCAAGCTCGTATTCTTTGACCTGCACGGGTACGTTCTCTTGCGTCTCGGTGATGACATAATCGCCGCGGATATTCGCAGTACTGACGATATCGCTTTCGACGCTATCAAGATAAGCACGGTCGGCACTATTGACTTCCACCGTGACAGTGGCGTAGCTGGTGCGCTGCGAAACCTTATTCTCGCTCTTAACCTTGCGCAGTACAGTCAGGGCTTCACCGGCAACGCGCAGCACCTCGGGCGAGATATCGCCGGCGATTGCGCGTAGCTGGCTAGAATCAGGCCACTGCGCTTGATGGACAGAGCCCGTGCGATACCAGGACCAGACTTCCTCAGTTGCGAAAGGAATGAAGGGGGCGAGTAGGCGGCAGAACGTATCAACTGCGATATTGAGCGTGACCTGTGCGCTCTTGGAGGTGGGGGCGTCCGAATAGGCGCGGCCCTTGACGAGCTCCAAATAGTCGTCGCAGAAAGTCCAGAAGCAGGTCTCGGCGACTTCCAAAGCGCGGGTGTGGTCGTAGGCTTCGAAAGCCTTTGTTGCCTCATCGACGACGTTCGCTAGATCGGCGAGCATCGAACGGTCGATATCTTCGGTGATAACTTCTGGATTGAGATCAACTGCGCTGCCCTCGCCGGCCATGGACAGGGCGAACTTCGACGCATTGAGGACTTTCATTGCCAAGCGGCGACCAATCTTCATCTGCTGCTCATCGAAAGCAGCGTCCACACCGAGGCGAGCCGAAGAAGCCCAGTAGCGCACTGCGTCAGAGCCGTGTTTTTTCAGCAGGTTCATCGGGGTGACAACGTTGCCCTTAGACTTCGACATCTTCTTGTGGTCGGGGTCGAGAATCCAGCCAGAGAGTGCGGCGTTCGTCCACGGAATACCGTTAAATTCGAGGTGGGCACGCACCATCGTCGAGAAGAGCCAGGTGCGGATAATGTCTTGGCCTTGGGGGCGCAAATCCATCGGGTATGTTTTCTCAAAGAGGTCGTCATCGGTCAACCAGCCGCAGGCAATTTGCGGGGTGAGAGACGATGTCGCCCACGTGTCCATAATGTCCACTTCGCCAACGAAGCCGCCAGGAACGCCGCGCTGTTCTTCGCTGTAACCTGCGGGAACGTCCGAGGAGGGATCGACAGGCAGGGCGTCCTCGTTGGGGAGAATCACTGCGTCATAATCAACCTCACCGTTGTCCTTCACCTCGTACCAGACGGGAATCGGCACGCCGAAGAAGCGCTGGCGGGAAATCAGCCAGTCGCTATTGAGGCCGTTCACCCAATTGTCGTAGCGAACGTGCATGAAGTCGGGGTGGAAGGCAAGCTGATTGCCAGCTTCGATGAGGTTTTCGCGCAGCTCCTTGCCGTTTGCCTCGGTGTAGGAGCGTCCGCCGTTGCGGATATACCATTGGCGTGAGGTGACGATTTCGAGGGGCTTATCGCCTTTCTCGAAGAAGTTCGTCATACGCTGGGTGGGCTTTTCTTCGCCGAGCATTTCGCCAGATTCTTTGAGTGCTTCGACGAGTGCTTTGCGTGCGGAGAATGTGGTCTTACCAGCCATTTCCTCGTAGATTGTGCGCCCGCGCTCGGAGGTAATCCACTCGGGCGTCTCGCGCAAAATACGGCCGTCTTTGCCGAGGACAACGCGCATCGGCAGGCCGAGCTCGCGCCACCACTGCACGTCCACAAGGTCGCCGAAAGTGCAGCACATGGCAATACCAGAGCCCTTGTCCATTTCGGCGGCAGGGTGGGCGACAACGGGAACTTCCACATCAAACATGGGGGAGGTGACGGTCGAGCCAAAATACTTTTGGTAGCGCTCGTCGTCAGGGTGTGCGATGAGGGCGACGCAGGCGGCGAGGAGTTCTGGGCGGGTTGTCTCGATGAGGATATCTTCACCGTCGCCGTGGAATGCGAGGGTGTGGTATGCGCCGGGATATTCGCGTGCCTCGAGTTCGGCTTGGGCGACAGCGGTCTGGAAAGTGATGTCCCACAGGCCGGGGGCTTGAGCCTGATAGGCCTCGCCGCGCTTGATATTGCGAATGAATGCTGCTTGGGCGACTTTCTGTGCCTTCGCGCCGATTGTCTGATAGTGCTCATTCCAATCGACAGAGAGACCTAGGCGACGCCAGAGGTTTTCAAATTGACGCTCGTCATCCTCGGTGAGTTTCCAGCACAGCTCGATGAAGTTGCGGCGGGAAATCGGTTGCTGGTCGGCGTACTTGATGGACTTGCCGTCGCCGCCGTCATGCGGAGGAGTGAAGTTTTCTTCGTAGGGCAGGGAGGGGTCGCAGCGCACGCCGTAATAGTTTTGGACACGACGCTCGGTGGGCAGGCCGTTGTCGTCCCAGCCCATAGGATAGAAGACGGACTTGCCACGCATACGCCAGAAGCGCGCGATAGTGTCGGTGTGCGTGTAGGAAAAGACGTGCCCGATATGCAGAGAGCCTGAGACTGTGGGTGGGGGAGTGTCGATGGAATAGACGTTCTCCCGTGTGGTCTCGCGGTTGAAGCGGTAGGTGTTGTCGTTTTCCCAGTGCTCGCCCCAGCGCTCTTCGAGGCCTTCGAGGCTGGCGCGCTCGGGGACAGTGGTCTGTGGGCGTAGTTCGCTTTTCTGCATATTCGTCATGTGTCTTATTTTTCCACGATTGCGCTCTTTCTTTTCTCTCGCCACAGTTGCCTTAAACACTAAAGTGGCGAAGCCCCGAACACGTTACCCACCACGTCGTTGCGAGGAGGGCGTTTACGCCCGACGAAGCAATCTCCAGTATTCCTTGTAACGGCCTAAAAACACTTTCTTTTATTTGGTCAAAATTTTGGCTATAATTTAGTCAACAAGTAGAAAGGTGCAATCATGTCAACATTAACGATTGGCTTGGCGGAAGCGAAAAATAATTTTTCGCGTCTTACCGCCCAAGTGAACGAAACGGGCCGCCCAGTGACGGTTATGAAGAATAATCACCCGTGGGTGGTGATTAGCCCTGTGCGAGGTGCGCAATCACAGCAGGAGACTGCCGTGGATATTGCCGTAGATTTCATGGACGAATACGCCGATGTTTTCACAGAGTTAGCTCAATAATATGGCGAAAAATTACCAATACCTTGACCGTGAAACGGTGATGGCGATACATGATATTTCTTTGGAGAAATTTGGTGGTTCTCCTGGCGTGCGCTGAGCGTTGTTGAGGTGGGGGGGGGGCAGGAGGTTTAGGGGAGCTGCAATAAATCCTTTAGCGCTTTTGTAACCTCGGCCCATTCACTGTTGGTGAGTTTTCCGATGCGTTTGCCAAGCTCGTCTTTTGGTGCGGAATAGATTTTGTCAATCATTACATAACTCGTTTTGTTCAAATTATTTGTAGAACTTGGCTCGATGTGGATGCGCATAGGATTGTCTGTAGGAAAAGACGAAATGAGACATAGGACGACAGAATTGAAATCGTCAAGATGCGCGCCCTGAATTATGAGGACAGGGCGAGGCTTAGAAGCATAGCCTTCGCCTTGAAGAGTCCAGATTTCTCCCTGCTTCATATCAGTATTCTTCCCGCTCAAGCATTGCGTGTAAGCCGTCCCTGATGAAAGCGTCGGCTTCTTCTTCGCTTGCGAACGGTTCAACGGTGACGGCTTCCTGTAGGCGTACCGTGTAAGGGAAGCCGCCGTAAGAATTGAAAGCGGAAACAAACATGCGCAGGGCATCTGCTGGGGTAGTGCCCAGTCTGCGCGCCGTTTCCTTAAACAATGCGCCCTGTTCTTCATCGACGCGAGTTGCAAGTTGCATGGCAATTCCTTTCCTTTGACACAATTTTAGCAAAATTATGCAAAAAGATATAGTTTGAATACTTTTTGCTAAGTTTGACGAGTTTACGTCCTGATTTTCGCCAAAAATGGCAAAAATACGTCCTGATTTTCGCCAAAATGCGAAATGGTAATCGTTTGTCGCTTTTGATGTTGATGTATGGAAAATGCCAACTTTTCCTTGTGTTTTCACGCTTTTCTGGAAAATGGTTGAAAAATATGTCTTACCTCCTTGTTAGGGTCATGACGGAAGATTTTCTTAAACCTGAATTCTAAAAAGGAGGAGATATGCCTGAGTTGTCGCGTTTTTATGGAATTGTACGAGGCATGGAACAATGCTGTGGCTGGTAAAGCGTTTGGTAAGATTAAACCGCTGGGTTAGAAAGGGCGGGCAATGTTTGTTGTTGATGGTGTGGCATATGCAGGTGAACCCTCGCAGGGTGTGAGGGTTGAGGCTGTGCGCGTCCTTGACTATATGACAATGCTTGTGCAATTTTCTACAGGAGAAACACGGCTCTTTGATGCAAGCGTTTTGCTTGATATGCCCGCTTTCAAACCTCTTGAAAACCCAGACGTATTCAACAATCCCACCATTGAGCATGGCATTCTCACATGGAGTAATGGAGATATAGATATTGCTCCAGAAAAACTATACGAGTTGAGTTTTGAATACACGGACCAACCTGACGTTTCGCCAGAGCTGGCTTCGCTTGTGGGAGTGGTTGATATTGGTGACGATGACGCGGTTAGAGACGAATATGTAGAACACGTCCTCGCCAAATCGAGTGACTAGATTGCCACGTCGACACTTCGTGTCTCCTCGCGACGACGGGGTGCGCTAGAGGACTTTGGCGAGGAAGTCGCGGGTGCGCGGGGACTGCGGATTGTCAAAGACCTCGGCAGGCTTGCCCTGCTCGACAATCACACCCTCGTCCATAAACACGACGTGGTCGGCAACTTCGCGGGCAAAGCCCATCTCGTGAGTCACCACCATCATCGTCATTCCAGACTTCGCCAAATCTTGCATAACAGCCAACACTTCGCCAACCAGCTCAGGATCCAGCGCCGACGTCGGCTCGTCAAAAAGCATCAAATCAGGATCCATAGCCAGCGCCCGCGCAATCGCCACGCGCTGTTGCTGACCACCGGAAAGCTGCGAGGGATAATGGTCAGCGCGGTCCCCAAGGCCAACCTGCTCCAGCAAAGCCACAGCTTTCTCGCGCGCCTTGTCCTTCTTCATCTTCTTCACCTGAATCGGCGCTTCCATAACATTCTCAAGAGCCGTCATATGCGGGAAAAGATTAAAACGCTGAAACACCATGCCAATCGAAGCCCGCTGAGCGGCAATCTCTTTTGTCGTCAAATCATGCAGGCGCCCACGGTCGTCACGCCTATAGCCCATAAGAGTGCCGTCCACATGAATAGACCCGGCTTGAATCTCCTCCAGCACATTCACGCAACGCAACAAGGTCGATTTTCCAGACCCAGAGGGTCCAAGAATCGCGCACACCTCGCCCTTGTCCACCGTCATCGAAACGCCACGCAAAACATGCAAATCGTCAAAAAACTTATGCACCTGCTCAATCTCTACCATCGCCATATCGATCACGGAGTCCATTCTGCCAAGTTCGTATCAGG
>JAFYHO010000146.1 GCA_017539125.1 Actinomycetaceae bacterium
CACGCGGATCCTTGGAGCAATCCTCAGCCTTCTTGGGAACCCAAATACGGCCGTCGTTACGCAGGGACTCCGACATGAGTGTCAGCTTGGACTGATAATCGCCATGCTGAGGAATACAGGTCGGGTGAATCTGCGTGTAGCACGGATTCGCCATATAGGCGCCCTTCTTGTGGGCACGCCAAGCGGCAGACACGTTCGAGCCCATTGCGTTCGTCG
The DNA here is from genome assembly GCA_017539125.1 of Actinomycetaceae bacterium. Lineage (GTDB taxonomy): Bacteria > Actinomycetota > Actinomycetes > Actinomycetales > Actinomycetaceae > RUG11864. Next base: position 217 of record JAFYHO010000146.1, read on the forward strand.
AAAGGTAGAAGACGTTGCCGTAACCACCGGAACACAAGAGGACGATGTCAGCTGTGTGGGCTTCAATCTCGCCCGTCACCATGTCTCGGGCGACGATGCCGCGAGCGCGACCGTCCTTAATGATGAGCTCCATCATTTCGTGACGTGCATACGGGGTGACTGTTCCCTCGGCGACCTGACGCTGAAGCGCCTGGTATGCGCCGATGAGCAGCTGCTGACCGGTCTGACCGCGGGCGTAGAAGGTACGCGAAACTTGCACACCGCCGAATGAACGGTTGTCAAGGTAGCCGCCGTATTCACGGGCGAAAGGCACACCTTGCGCGACGCATTGGTCGATGATGTTGCGCGATACTTCTGCCAAACGGTAGACGTTGGATTCGCGTGAACGGTAGTCGCCGCCTTTGATTGTGTCGTAGAAGAGACGGAAGACGGAATCGTTATCGTTCTTGTAGTTCTTCGCAGCATTGATACCGCCCTGTGCGGCGATGGAGTGGGCGCGACGTGCAGAGTCCTGATACCAGAAGCTCTTGACGTTGTAGCCCATTTCGCCGAGCGATGCTGCCGCTGCGCCACCAGCCAAGCCAGTACCGACGACAATGATGTCAATCTTGCGACGGTTTGCCGGGTTGACGAGACGCATATCGAATTTGCGCTGTTCCCAACGCTTTTCGATAGCGACGTCAGGCGCTTTTGTATCGGCGATTTCCTCGCCGAGAGTGTAATAACCCTGATGTTGCTCAGTCATCTCAGCTCCTTAAGGAATCAAACCGAATAGGATAGCGGTTGGCGGCAGCATGAAGCCAATCAGCAGGGCAAGAGCGCAGATGAGCGCGAGGACACGGAAGCCCTTTTCACGCCCTGTGCGTTCCAAACCAAGAGTGGCCAATGCCGAGAACACACCATGATTGACGTGCAATGCCAAGAAAATCATGGCAAGCAGGTAAATCAGATAGACCCACCACACTTGGAAAGAGGCGACGACGAGGGAGTACGGGCTGCCCTCGACGGCATTTCCGGCACTAGCGTCGAATTTGACGATAGTGAACTGGCAGAGGTGGAAGACAACGAAGAGCAAAATGAAAATGCCGCCGTAGCGCATGGTGGCAGTACCACCATATGTGTTTTGCTTCTTCACGCCTTTCTTCACCTTGTACTGGACAGGACCGCGGGCAGCTCTGCCGCGCTTCCATGTCACCAGAGCAGCTACAACGTGCAAAATCAGTGCTACACCGAGCACGAGACGCAGCAGCCACACGCCGCCAGTATGCGGAAGGATAGGTACGAGAAGATCCTCTTGGAGGAACTTCGCGTAGGTATCGAATTCCTCCTGTCCCAAGAACAGCTTGAGATTGCCGTACATATGGAACAGAACGAAACACACAAAGATAAGACCAGTAACGGCCATCGTTACTTTGAGAGCGACCTTTGTTTGACGCCCTCTGTTCTGAGTTAGTTGTGGAGTAGACACGTCCCTTAGTCTAAAGGAGGAAAAGACTGTTTTCATGAATACTGGAAAATAAGGAAAGTCATAGTTTCTTAATTAAGGAAATTTGGGCTTTTCTTATTCCTTTTTCTTGGTGACGGTGACGGTTGACGCAGGGTGTGAAGCCGCGGCTTGTGTAGAGGGCGAGGGCTTCTTCATTGTCTGCGCGGACTTCGAGGGTGATGTGTGTGGCGTTCATGTTTTTTTGGGCTTGGGCGATGAGGAAATCAAGAAGTTGTGCTCCTAGGCCTTGACCGCGGTGAGACTGTTCAACACCAAGGGTCAGGATTTCTGGCTCATCGCCGTTGGAAATGCCTCCGAGAGCGACAATATCTCCGTGCGTCTGCATACCTTCTGCGGGGCGTACGTATGCGAAAAAACTTAAGTCCGGGTTGCTCAGCATTTCCTGCCACACATCAAAAGGCCATGCTTCGTCCCTAAAAATGCGCGCATCAAAATCGGCGGCACGCCTCGCCCACGACGCATCGAGACGACACAACCTCAGAGTGCCGTCACCGTCAGGAAAAATCTCGTTCACCTGAAACCCCAGATTTTAGGCTGGCTGCCCGTGGATATCGGGGCGGCGCAAATACTGTGGCTCGGTGCCAAGCTCAATGCTCTCCCCCGCCTCGGCACGGCGCATACGCGAGCAAGCAAGGCGCGCCATCGTGGCGGGCTCACAGTGATAAACCTGGGCATTCGCCAGATATTCGGGGTATAAATCGTCGCGCTGGACGGCGAGGGTGGCAGGGCGCTCAGCTAGACCCTCTGGCAGCTCACTGGGGGAAATAATGCAAGCGTCCTCAAGCACTTCGACGTCCTCTGTGCCGAGAGCACGTCCGCGCAAATAAAATAGTTCGCGCCGGCGCGCGTCAATACATGCCACCACCTCGTCGGCGCCCGCCTCGCAAGCAGCCAAAGCCATAACCTCCAGCGAGGACACCCCGACAATCGGCACGCCCCACGCCCACGCGAGCGCGCGAGCCGTCATCAAACCAGAGCGCAGACCCGTAAACGAGGCAGGGCCCGTCCCAACCACCACCACATCGGGGCGCTCTACCCCTGCCGCTTCGAGGACGCGCGCGACCATAGGGGTCAGATTTTCTACGTGATGACGTGCGTCTTCACTTAGCTCGCGGGCAAGCTCCTCGATAGTGCCGTCCTCGCTCTCGCGGGCGACACCGAGCAGGGAACGCTCAGAGGTGTCGAGGGTTAAATAGATGGTCATCGCCCCTCCTTGTACTTCTGTATGAGCGTGTCCGCCAGAAGTTGCGAACGCTCCCCCGTTGCACGCAGACTGAGCTGACGCGGAGCGTCCCCAAATAAATCATCGACGCTTTCTGTGTCGGCTGCGCCCGTCGGACGCTCAATAGTGATATCGAGGCGGTCGGCGGAAAGCGGCTCAGCCTTGCCCTGCCCCCACTCTATGACGAGCGCCGAATCCTCGAGGGCACTGTCCAAGTCAAGGTCGTCTAACTCGTCGTAGCTACCGAGACGATAGGCATCAACA
>JAFYHO010000023.1 GCA_017539125.1 Actinomycetaceae bacterium
CTCGTCGGCAGTATCAGCATCGTCCTCAGAGGAATTAGGGAAAGGATCGGTGAGAAAATGAACGTGAATGTAGTGGTCAGGGAAGGGGAAGAGGAGCGCCTGCTGCTCAGTGGAGCTATTGACCGGAACAATGGCGTCACGAATGAAGCGGTCTACAACATGAGTGGCGTTGTCTTTCAGTTCCTGATCAACATCGTCAAGAGCGGCACGGTAGGAAAATGCTGTAAAAGCGAGATCCAGCACAAGAATGACGCAGGTCGATAGCGCGACAAAAAGGAGAAGAAGCTTAAAAGAGAGAGTCTTGCTGAAGCGAGGCTTCGAGGTTTTTGGCTCACTTACCTGTGGGGTTTCTTCTGGTGACGGGTTCTCTTCCAGAGCGAGCTCGTGGGTTTGAGTAAGCTCGTCGCTCCGGAGAAGCTCTTGTGTCTGCGTATCCATCATGTTCCCTGCCGTTTCAGGTGTTATTTGCCTTCACGCATCACGTAGCCGATGCCACGCTTGGTATAAATAAGCGGAACGAAATTGGCGCGCGCTGCGGGATCGGTGATGCCGAGGGCATCGGGGGAGTCGATTTTGCGACGCAGATAGGAAATATAGGATTCGACGATGGAGATTTCGCCTTCCCAGTCGTAATCCCAGACGTGGTCGAGGATTTGCATCTTCGACACGACGCGACCTGCGTTGATAAGGAGGTAGCGCAGGAGTTTGTATTCGGTGGGGGAGAGCTCGACGCTCACGCCCGCGCGGGTCACTTCGTAGGTGTCCTCGTTGAGTTCAAGGTCTGCATAGCGCAGGATTGAGCTGTCATCGACCGTCTCGGTAGCCTGGGTTCGGCGCAGAACGGCGCGAATACGGGCGACGACTTCTTCGAGGGAGAAAGGCTTGGTGATGTAATCGTCTCCGCCGACGGTCAGGCCTTGGACTTTGTCTTGGACATCGTCGCGGGCGGTGAGGAAGAGGACGGGCAGTTCCGGCTCGTTTTCACGTAGACGGCGCAGGACTTCAAAGCCGTCCATATCAGGCAACATGATGTCGAGGACGACGAGGTCGAAGCGTGCGTTTGCTTGCTGGGTAAGGGCTTCGCGACCGTCGGCTGCGGTGAGGACGATGAAGCCGGCAAAGCGTAGCGAGGCTGACAGTAGCTCGCGGATTGACGGCTCGTCATCGACGACAAGCAGGGTCGCTTCGGGGGTCTGTGTTTCGCTCATAGATGCATTAAATAACAGAAAGCTGGGAGTTGTCTGGGAAAATCAAAAAATTTTCCACAACGTCATTGTTGATACCACGTGTTCGAGATTATTCGTACAGCCTGCGATTACCCTCTGCCTACTTATACCTGCCCCATGTGCTGCTTCCTACCTACATACAGCCTTGGTCTTATGCTATGTCACACTTTTCCGCCTTTTCTGGGTCTAAACTCCTATATGCCCCCTCAATACCTTTATACGCAGGGACTTTACTCATCAAAATTCCTCCAAATTTCTCTCTAAAAGCGCCAACGTGGGTTTTTAGAGAGAATAGAGGATGCGCATTCAGGGTGGTTTTATGCTCATTGTGCGTCCATGGCAGGTGGGCAGAGCGCCTAGGGCGTATTCTTGTGTTTCAGTTAGGCGCTAGCAGGCACTAGACAAGGAGATACTCATGCCACAGCTTCGTTCCGCTACTTCGACAACAGGCCGCAATATGGCAGGTGCGCGCGCACTCTGGCGCGCAACAGGTATGACCAGTGAGGACTTCGGCAAGCCAATCATCGCCATTGCCAACTCCTTCACCCAGTTTGTACCTGGGCACGTTCACCTGAAAGATGTCGGCCAGCTCGTTAAAGAAGCCATTGAGGAAGCCGGTGGCGTCGGGCGCGAATTCAACACGATTGCCGTCGATGACGGTATCGCTATGGGGCACGGTGGAATGCTCTACTCCCTGCCCTCGCGTGAGATTATTGCCGACTCGGTCGAATACATGGTGAATGCTCACACTGCAGATGCGCTTGTGTGTATCTCTAATTGCGACAAAGTCACCCCCGGAATGCTCATTGCAGCAATGCGCCTGAATATCCCGACGATTTTCGTCTCTGGCGGGCCGATGGAGGCGGGCGTGAAAGTCCTCGGCGTTATCGACCACAAGACCGATTTGATTGACGCAATGGCACTGTCTGCCAATGAGGACGTGAGCGACGAGCAGCTTGCACAGGTTGAAGAAACAGCGTGCCCGACCTGCGGTTCGTGCTCGGGAATGTTCACCGCGAACTCGATGAACTGCCTGACCGAAGCTCTTGGTCTGTCCTTGCCGGGCAATGGCTCGACCCTCGCCACTTCGCTGCGCCGCCGCGACTTGTTTGTTGAGGCGGGTCATCGCATTGTCGAGATGTGCCAGCGTTGGTATGGCGAGGATGACGATTCTGTCTTGCCGCGCTCTATTGCCAGCCGCGAAGCTTTCACGAACGCGATGGCTATGGATATTGCGATGGGCGGCTCGACGAATACAATTTTGCACCTGCTTGCTATCGCCCAAGAGGGCGATGTCGATTTCACGATGAAAGACATCGACGCTCTCTCGGCGCGTATTCCTTGTCTTGTCAAGCTGGCGCCGAATTCCCAGACCTATCACGTTGAGGACTTCCACCGTGCCGGCGGTATCCCTGCACTTCTCGGCGAAATGCAGCGCGGCGGCCTGCTTGACGAGTCTGTTCATTCCGTCCACTCGTCCGATTTGGCAAGCTGGCTTGCCGATTGGGATATTCGCGGCGGCTCTGCTTCGCCCGAGGCACACGACTTGTTCTCGGCTGCTCCCGGTGGCGTGCGCACGACGGAAGCTTTCAGCCAAGACAAGCGCTGGGAAACTTTGGATGTTGACGCTGCGGGTGGCTGTATCCGCGATATCGAGCACGCCTACACCAAGGACGGCGGGCTTGCCATGCTCTACGGCAATATCGCCCTCGACGGTGCTGTCGTCAAGACCGCCGGTGTCGATGAGTCGCTATTCCACTTCGAGGGGCGCGCCCGCGTGGTCGATTCGCAAGAGGCGGCCATCGAGCTTATCTTGTCAAAGGCGGTCGAACCGGGTGACGTGGTGGTTATCCGCTATGAGGGCCCGCGCGGTGGTCCGGGCATGCAAGAGATGCTTTATCCGACGTCGTTCTTGAAGGGCCTCGGCTTGGGTAAGGTTTGCGGTCTTATTACTGACGGTCGCTTCTCAGGTGGCACGTCTGGCTTGTCGATTGGGCATATTTCGCCCGAAGCTGCTTCCGGTGGTGCTATCGGCTTGGTCGAAGAGGGCGACACTATTATCATTGACATTCCCTCGCGCACGCTGAAAGTCGATGTGAGTGACGAGGAGCTGGAGCGCCGTCGCGCAGCCAAGGGCGCTCTGCCCTGGCAGCCCGAGGGGCGCGAGCGCGAAGTCTCCAAGGCACTGCGCGCCTACGCCTCAATGGCGGCTTCTGCTGACAAGGGCGGCGTCCGCCTCGTTGACTAATATCTACCGTCGTCGCGAGCCTGCGGCACAACAAGGAGCGGAGCGCTCGCGGGAGCTTGCTCACGCGGAGCCGTAGCGACGCTGTTGTCGTAAGTGAGCGGTAGCGAACGAACAGGCGAAGCAATCTCCCCAACACGTCATTGCGAGGAGGCAACTTGTTGCCGACGTGGCAATCAATAGTCCGTTATTGCTTGCGTTGCAACGCGAGCAGTTATGTCACTATAGATCGCCGCGTCACTCGCTGTTCGTTCGCTTCGCTCACTTACGGCAACTGCGTCACTGCGGTCTCAAGGAAGCAAGCTTCCTTGGACACTTCGTTCCTTGTTGTGACGCTCCCTCGCGACGACGGGGAACGGCAAGGGCGTGAGGAAAGTCAATAGGCAGACGAATAGCGCCCCAGCGCATAAACAAGTACGATAATCGGCGGTAGCGTGTCCGAGCGGTCGAAGGTGCAGCACTCGAAATGCTGTGTGGTTAATAGCCACCGCGGGTTCAAATCCCGCCGCTACCGCCCGTAAAGTCTCAGGCTCTCGCAGTCTGAGACTTTTTCCATTTCTGTCATTGTGACCATTCCCGTCGTTGCGAGGGAGGACATAGTCCGACCGAAGCAATCTCGAGATTGCCACGCATGGCGTCGCCATGCTCGCAATGACGGGTTGGGGTACTAGTTCGACGTGCCAGCGGGCTTGTCTGCTTTCTTTTCGGCGGGTTTGTCCGTCGATTTGCCAGAAGAATTGTCGGCCGTCAAAGCAGACTTGCCGCCAGCCTGCGAAGAACCCGTCGATTTAGAATCAGTGCGATAAAAACCTGAACCCTTGAACACGACTCCGACCGAATTAAACAGCTTGCGCAACCGTCCCCCACAAAACTCGCACATGGTAAGGGGATCGTCATTAAAAGACTGACGAACATCAAACTCATTGGCACATACTGTGCAGCGATACGAATAGGTTGGCACGCCTCTGCCTTTCTGGAGAAAACCGAACGGAATTACTGTACGCCCCTCGCCGCGTAGATTGCCCGCTCGTGTCCCATCTCTCGTGCCCCTAGCTGAGGCGGGGCGGGCAGCACGCCTCGATAGAGTCGGGCAAAATAGCGTGCGTGACCCGCATATCCATATTGTCTTGGGGGAGCGGTTCGTCAATAAACTCCTCGGGATAGACCATCGCGCCGACTTTCGTGCCTGGTCGCACCAGCTTAAGGATGCGGTCGTACCAGCCACCACCTTGGCCGAGACGGTGACCGTACTGGTCAACTGTCAGAGCCGGAATGATAAGCACCTGGACGTCGGCGAGTACCTCGGAGGGCAGGGAGCGCCCCGATGGCTCGGGCGGACGTCCGGGAGCCTGCACCGACAGGTCCTCCGCGCCGCGATACCACGCCCATTCGCGCTTCAAGGTTGGCCCGAGCTTCGGCAAGAGAATCTTCACCCCTTTTGCCAGCAAGCTGTCGAGCAGCGCGTGGGTGGGGGGCTCGTCGCCAACAGACACATAGGCGGCGACAATATCCGCCTTGTCGATGAAGCGCGTGACTGTCTGCGCCCACTGCTCCGCATAAGCGTTGCGTTGGCTCGCGGTCAGGCGCGCGCGGCGCTTGCGCACACCCGCACGCAAAGCGTTCTTTTGATCCTCAATGATGTCCTCATTGATATATTCCACCGTTTCTGTATCGGCGTCGAAAGTGTCCATAGCGCCCTTCTCTATCCTCTTGTGACGGTTGCGCACGAGTGTCTATGGTACACCTTGCTCGGCTTGGACAAGTTGGCTTTGTAAGGGCGCGCCCCCTTTGACACTCGCGCTTAGCTCCGTAGGCTGGAAAGAGGTCAGAATCGTCATAATTATGCAATCGGTAGGAGTGAGCCATGAAAAGCGTCTCGCAGCACCTGAAAGAATGTCTCGCATTAGCAGAGCCTTTGCCGCCGTTTTCTGTCGAGCTGGCAGAGGCGATTGGCTGTGTGCTTGCCGAGGATATTCGCTCCCTCGTCGATGTTCCTGCCGCACATCTCGCCGCCTGCGACGGCTACGCGGTGCGAGCCGAGGAAATCTCGGAGGCTCGCAGCGAACGTCCCGTCACCCTGCCGGTGACCGGAGAAATCTTCGCTTCCAACACCAACGCTGAACGTCACCCCCCTAAAACGGCCATTCGCATTGCGTCGGGCGCGCGGATGCCTGCCGAGGCCGATACGGTTGTGCCGCTTGAGTTGACGAATCAGGACAAGGTGGAGGTTGAGATACGCTGTGCTTTGGAGGCAGGCTCGCATGTGAAGCGAGCTGCCGAGGATGTGATGGCAGGGGATGTCGTCCTTGAGCAGGGCTTACGCCTGTCTGCGCGCCATATTGCGCTGTTGGCTGCGACTGGTCACAATCGCGTGCTCGTCCATCCGATGCCGCGCGTGGTGGTGATGAGTGTGGGCGATGAGCTGGTCGAGACAGGCCAGGGCATCAGCCACGGGCAGGTCTACGACGCGAATGGTCACGGGCTTGCCAATGCCGCCCATTCGGCGGGCGCGGAGGTTTTCCGTGTTGGCCCGATTTCTGACGACCAGACTATTTTGCGCAATGCGATTGAGGATCAGCTTGTGCGCGCCGATATCCTCATCATTTCTGGCGGTCTGTCCTATGGCGGTGGCGATACTGTCAAAGAGGTGCTTTCGCCGCTCGGCTCGGTGCGTTTCGACACGGTGGCAATCAATCCTGGCAGGCAGCTTGGTGTGGGCACGCTGGGGGAGGGCACTCTCGTTTTCTGTCTGCCTGGCGATCCCGCCTCGGCGCTTATTTCTTTCGAGGTGTTCTTACGTCCTGTTTTGCGCAAGATAGGCGGGTATTCACATCTGATGGCGCGGACGGTTCTCGCCAAGGCTCAGCGTGGTTTCCCGGCGAGTTTCGGGCGGCGCGATTTTGTGTGCGTCAAGGTTTACGGTTCGCCTTCCGAGGGCTATACCTTTGATGTGGCGGGCCCGTCGGAGCGGCCGCTGCTGCGCGCTTTTGCCGCAGCGAATGCCTTGGCTGTTGTGCCTGAAGATGTCGATACCGTCGCTATCGGCGATGAAATCGCGTGCATGATTCTGCCTAGTTGAGTCGCAGACGGCGCGCCTGAACACACCAGCGCCGACCTGCCCGTATGGTGAAAGCTATGGAGTTACAAGGGGTTGTACTAGCTGGGGTTGTCCTCATTGCTGTTTTCTATGTACTGCCCTATGTGTATCGCCGTCGCCGTATCTTGTCGCAAACGCCTCTTGATGACGGTCAGTCACAGGATTTGAGGATTTTGAATCTTGGGGATGCGCGTGCGCCGAAAAGTGAGGTTGTTGGCGAGAGCCATGACGGTGTTCTTCTGAGCGGGAACGAGGTTGCAATGTCGAAGTCTGAAACGAAAGAGACAGCGGTGGATATGCGCTCGCTGGCGCGTGAGCGTGCGAAGCGTCGTGCGCGCGTTGCTAAGCGTGAGGCGAATCGTACGCGCGGTGTTGTTGGGGTGATTGTGTTTGGTGTTCTTGTTGCGGGCCTGTGGGTTGGCAGCGCGACTCTCACTATTCCCGTGGCCGTGTCTATTGTGTTTAGTGTTCTTTTTGCCTGCTATGTGGGCGGTTTTGTGTATCTGGTCAGCCAGATGAATAAGGCGAATGAGGCGGATTTGGATGCGATTGACGAGGTTGATGCCCAGTTGAAGGCTATGCGGCGTTCGGCGAGCCAGTTGGCTCAGCAGCGTGCCCGTAGTCGAGTTGTGCGTGCGGCTGGTCGCGGCGCGCGCCAGGGGCAGGCTCGTAGCAGTGGGCGCGAGAAGCTCACGCGCCGCTCGGAGGTAGCGCCTGTTGCCTCATCGAAGAAGTCTTTTGACGAGGGTGAGACGATTATTGATTCGACTGTGGATTCGACGGTTTCGCGCCCGTCTGTGCGCGCTGAGCAGCCAGTGTCGTATTCTGCTGTTTCGAGTGTTCCCAGCTATACGTTGAAGCGTTCGGAGCTGGTGCAGCGCGATATTGCTCCTTACGAGCCGCCAGCAATGCCTGAGGGTGATGTGCCGTATCGCCCGACGAAGCTTGGTGAGCGTCTCGATGTTTCTTCGGTGACGGGCGAGGTTTCCGGTGACGGTGTCGTGGCGTCTGAGGGTCTTAGTGGTGGGGCTTTCTTGGATGACGCTCTTGCTCGTCGTCGCGCCTAGTTAGCTTTGGTTGCCTCAGAGGTTGAGGCGTGTGTTCCCTTTGCGCGTGACGTATCTCCCTTGAGTGTGAGGCTTTATCTGTGTACTTCGGTTGGCGGGAGCTTTGCCGATAGTGGTAGTATGGCGTGGTATTTGGGGCTATGGCGCAGTTGGTAGCGCGTCTCGTTCGCAATGAGAAGGTCAGGGGTTCGAATCCCCTTAGCTCCACAGGTCCCGCTGTTTAAGAAGAACGGCTACACTGCAGAAACGGCTGTAGCCGAAGGAACAAATATGCGTCAAACTTGTTTGTAAGCACATTTGTTCCGAGGGCTACGTGACGCGCGAAAGCGCGTGGCCGTTTCTTTTTATTGTTTTGGAAGCGTAAGACCTGCCGCAGGGAGCGAAGCGACCGAACACTTGAAGTTCGTTGTTGTCTGTTTTGTAACTCAGCAATTTGCGTCGATATTAATTGTTATGGTCACGTTGTTTCTTTGCGATAACGCAAGTGGACACACAAGGCTGAGGATTGCCCAAATGGCTAACGTTGAAAACTACCTCCTAACCCCCGCCGACGTGCGCGCGTTGGCGGAGGGGCTGGGCGTGCGGCCGACTAAGACGTTGGGGCAGAATTTTGTGCATGACGCGGGGACGGTTCGCAAGATTGTCCGCGAGGCGGGGGTGCAGGCGGGCGACTATGTGCTTGAGGTTGGCCCGGGGCTTGGTTCTCTCACTCTTGCCCTGTTGGAGGCTGGCGCGTATGTGAGTGCGGTCGAGATAGACGAGCGTCTGGCTGCGGCTTTACCCCAAACGGTCGGGGCGCGTGCACCAGAGAAAGCGCCTAATCTCGCTGTTACCTGCCGTGATGCTTTGACTGTTTCGGGTGTTGACGATTTAGCTGTGCCACAGGTTTTGCGTGAAGCGGGGGAGAGCGCCACCCCACGTTTCCTCGTTGCCAACCTGCCCTATAACGTCGCCGTCCCCGTCCTTTTGACGCTTTTAGAGGTACTGCCGAGCCTTGAGCGCGTGCTCGTCATGGTGCAAAGCGAGGTTGCCGAGCGTCTTGCCGCCCAGCCAGGTTCGCGCACCTACGGAGTGCCCTCGGTGAAAGCAGCGTGGTACGGCACGGCGCTCATGGGGTCGAAGATTTCCCGCTCGGTGTTTTGGCCTGTGCCTAATGTTGATTCCTCGCTTGTTGCGCTCACTCGCCATCCCAATAGCGAGCGCGAGGCTTTATCTGCACGCGCCACTCGCGAGGACGTATTCGCGGTGATTGACGCGGCTTTTGCCCAGCGCCGCAAGACTCTGCGCGCGGCTCTGGGAACATGGGCAGGTTCGCCTGCGAGAGCCGAGGATATACTGCGCGCTGCCGGTATCGACCCGAGCCTGCGCGGCGAAAAGCTTGCCCTTGAGGATTTCGTCGCCATTGCCGAAGCCGCCCGCAATGCGTAGGGCAGCGGGCTAGAATGGGCGCTATGCGTTATGTCCATGTATCAGCTTCCGGAAAAATCAACCCCGCCCTCTATGTCGGTGATGTGCGCGAGGACGGCTATCACGACCTCGACATCTTCTTTGAATCGCTCGACATTTTCGACGAAATAGAAGCCCGCGCCGTCGAAGGCGGCGAGGTAAGCATTGTCATGCAAGGGGCGGCCGGGGGTGTGCCCTGCGACGATACCAATCTGGCGGTGCGTGCCGCGCGCCTGCTCCAAGAGCGCTACGGTGTCACTCAAGGCGTGGAGCTGACAATCACCAAGCGTATCCCTGTCGCGGGCGGCATGGCTGGCGGCAGTGCGGACGCTGCCGGCGCACTACTGGCGTGCAATGAGCTGTGGGAGCTGGGGCTGGGCCGCGATGAACTCATGGAATTGGGCGCGGAGCTCGGCGCAGATGTGCCGTTCTGCCTGCTCGGCTCTCTGGCGCGCGCAAGTGGCAAGGGCGAAGTGCTCCATTCTATCCAGCCTGGCTATCTGCATTTTTGGACGCTTCTGACCTTCCCCGAGGGTCTGTCCACCCCTGAGGTTTTTAAGCGCCTTGACGCACTACGCGAGGAGCGGGGCGTTCATAATTCTTTAGAGGCAACGCGTGAAGCGGCAGACACACTGGAAGAGCTGTTGGGCCAGCCGGACAATTCTGCTTTTGCGCCGTATATGGCCAATGATTTGACGGAGGCCGTGTGCGCCTTGCGCCCCGAGCTGGGCGAGATTTTGGAGCGTATCTCCGATATGGGTTTGGCTCGTATTGTGTCGGGGGCAGGCCCGACGATTGCTATCCTCTCTGAGGATTACGAGACAGCGAATGCCGTCGCCAACCACCTGATTGAAACCGTCCCCGAGGCAACAATCAAACGCGCAAACGGCCCTGCTGCCGGCGCCCACCTGCGCCACAGCGAGTAGGGAAAGGTCCGTGAAAGTTTACTTTCACGAGACTGGAACGACGAAGCTGTGGGAGGAATTGCGCACAACGAGGAACAGGGAGTTGGAGAAGTGAAAAAACTTATTGTTGACACCCTTGAAAATGTGTGTTTAATAGGGTATTGTAACCCTTGGAAACGTGCAAAGAGTGAGGTTAGAAGGCTATGTTTAAGCGTAAAATTTATGACGACATTCGTCATTGGAAAGAATACGCAAATGGAACAAGCGCGCTACTTCTTGAGGGGGCTCGTCGTGTCGGGAAATCGACCATTGTTCAGGAATTTGCAAGGAACGAATACCGTAGCTATATCCTGATTGATTTTTCACTAGTAAGCGACGAATTCAAAGAAATTTTTCTTGATACTCGAAACAATCTTGACGAATTTTTCATGTACCTCAGTGCAACCTATCGAACGACCCTATACAATCGAGAGTCACTTATCATTTTTGACGAGGTTCAGCTGTTCCCTCCAGCTCGTCAGCTCATCAAACAACTTGTTTTGGACGGCCGTTATGACTACATTGAAACAGGTTCTTTGATTTCCATTAAAGAGAATGTGAGCCAGATTCTTATCCCGTCAGAAGAAGAATCCCTTCACATGCATCCCATGGATTTTGAAGAGTTTTTATGGGCGATAGGCGAAGAACAATTAGCTTCACTTATTCGCGTGTGTTTTGACCAGAAGAGCCCGTTGCCTGACGATTTACACCGCCGTTCCATGCGTTTGTGGCGGGAATATATGCTCGTGGGGGGCATGCCGCAGGCTGTGGATGCCTATGTTAAGGAGCGCGATTTCCTTAAGGTGGATCGTGTTAAGAAAAAGATACTGAAGCTGTATCGTGACGATATAGAAAAATACGGAGGTACAGCTTCTAAGCGAATCAAAGCGATTTTTGACGCGATGCCGGGGCAATTGTCGAAACATGAAAAAAAGTTAGTTTATACGGAAGTTTCTGCTGGTGCTCGTTCGCGTGATTTTGCTACTGCTTTTACGTGGTTGGGTGAAGCGGCGATGGTAAATCTGTGTACATTGAGCACAGACCCTTCACTTGGTCTTGCTTTGAGTGAAAACGAGACATCCGTGAAATGCTATTGTGCGGACACTGGGCTTTTGTCCGCCATGGCTTTTCCAAGTACACGTGGTGTTATTGCGGATACGTATCGTCAGGTTCTTCTGGGTAATGTTGGGGTCAATGAAGGAATGCTTGTGGAAAATGCTGTAGCTCAACAGCTTGTTGCCCAAGGTCATCGACTGTTTTTTTACTCCAATACGTCAAAAAAACGTGAAGAACGCATGGAAATTGATTTCCTTCTTGTGCGTTCTTTTGAAGATGCCGCGATGAAACCTCGCATTAGCCCAGTCGAAGTGAAATCGGGTAGGACGTATTCTCTTGTGTCTCTAGGAAAGTTCAAAAAAAAGTTCGGTAAAAAAGTCGGGACAGAGTTTGTCGTACACCCAAAGTCGCTGACGGTTGACGGAAATAGGGTTTTTATTCCTTTATATATGGCGCATATGCTGTAGTAGTGCTCTATGGTAATCAATTCCCGTCATTGTTCACGGCTTCGCCGCTTGCAACAACAGCGCATTCGGACTTCGTCCTCTTACAAGAAGGGAACGACGTGTAGGGTGATAGAGTAAACATCTCAGAATGTGAGAGCATAATCCAAATAATGAGATAATCCTTCGTATTGTTCACGCTAAAACTAGTGTGACACAACGTAAATAATACTGCGTCTAGATACCCCGCAGCCAGCGGAAACAGGACACAAGTACACGACACGTACGAACCCCGTACAGGACAAGGAGGAGCTTATGCCCAAGCCGCCAACACCGGCAGATATGGCAGCAAGCCGCGCTGACACTGGCGACAGCGCAACAATCCGTGAAAAATCGACAGGAGCACGCTCAATCGTCCGCTCCCTCGAAGAACTCGGAGTAGATACCGTCTTTGGTCTGCCCGGCGGAGCAATCCTGCCTACCTACGACCCCCTCTACGATTCAGAAAAAATTAACCACATTCTCGTCCGTCACGAGCAAGGCGCAGGCCACGCAGCCGAGGGCTACGCTCTCTCCACTGGCAAAGTTGGCGTTGCCATTGTGACCTCGGGTCCTGCGGCAACCAACCTCGTCACCGCTATTCTCGATGCGCAAATGGACTCCGTCCCCTGCGTTTTCATCACGGGACAGGTCGCAGCCGCCGCAATCGGTACGGATGCATTCCAAGAAGCAGATATCGTCGGCGCGACAATGCCCATGACGAAGCACTCTTTTATCTGCACCAGCGCCGAAGAGATCCCCGCGCGTATTGCCGAAGCTTTCTACATCGCCTCGACTGGCCGCCCCGGTCCAGTCCTCGTCGATATCACCGGCTCGGCACAAAAAGCAGAAGCCGATTTCGTCTGGCCACCGCAATTGGACCTGCCCGGCTATAAGCCCGTCACCAAGCCCAATGCGCGCCAGATCCGCGAGGCTGCACGCCTGCTTGTGACAGCTAAGCGCCCAGTTCTCTACGTTGGCGCTGGCGCTCTGCGTTCGGGCGCTTCCGACGACCTTATTGCTCTGACCGAACTCACCAACGCCCCCGTCGTCAACACCATGTCGGCACGCGGAGCAGTTCCGGACTCCCACCCCAAC
>JAFYHO010000147.1 GCA_017539125.1 Actinomycetaceae bacterium
CAGACGTGTGCTCTTCCGATCTGTTTACCGCACATCAAGCAGCAAATCCGACTTGCCTCTCGGCGGGATTTCAAAGTTCATCGCAGAACCCGCACCGGTGTTGCTCCGCAGCCACCTCTTTGGAGTGGTCGCCCTCGCCCACGACGAAACGACGCACCTGATTTCGCCGGGTATCGCTTACGTGACGAGCGAAAAACCGCTCCCCGCCCCCGCTTTCGCCAACTACGAGATTTTGGAATCGTCCGAGATTTCGACAGGCGCCGTCCGCGCCATGCTCAAATCACACGACATCGGAAAGCTCACGCTCAAACTGCGAGGCGTCAAAGTCGACCCCGACCAAGAAATCAAGCGCCTCAAGCCCAAAGGCAAAAACGCTGCAACGCTATTTTACACACGCCACGACGGCGAGAAAATCGCGATACTTACGAGGAGGAGTGAGCCATGAGCACGCTCGTATACACTCGCTTTGAGGTCGGTCGCCTACGGCTCCCTCTGGGCATAACAATCGCGCCTACGGCGCCATACTTAAACCCCATACCCCATTACCTCACAACCCCATAGCCCTATGTCCGTCAAACTTGAAGAATCTTGGCTAAAACTGCTCGCCGACCAGTTCGAACAGCCGTATTTTAAGCAAATCAAGGCAAAACTTTTGCAGGAACACGCGGAACATCACGTGGTGTACCCTCCCGGACCGCAAATTTTTGCAGCCCTCGACTATTGCCCCGTCGATAAAGTCAAAGCAGTCATCATCGGACAAGACCCGTACCACAATCCGGGCCAGGCTCACGGGCTTTGCTTCTCGGTGCCATTTGGCATTGAGCCGCCGCCATCCCTCATCAACATTTTCCAGGAACTCCACGACGACCTCGGCATCACGCCACCGCCCCACGGAAACCTGGAAGGCGGGGCGCACCAGGGAATTTTGCTTCTGAACGCATCGCTCACGGTGCGCGCCCACATGGCGGCAAGCCACGCAGGCATTGGCTGGCAACAGTTCACGGACACGATTATCCAACGTCTTTCGCAGGTTCGCGAGAACCTCGTCTTTTTGCTCTGGGGCAGTTTTGCCATTAAAAAGCAAGTGCTCATCGCGCCCAATCGCGGCCACCTGATTCTCACCGCTCCGCACCCGAGTCCGCTCTCGGCATACCGCGGATTCTTCGGCTGCAAGCACTTTAGCAAGGCTAATAACTATCTTATCAGCAAGGGGCTCGAACCCATCGACTGGAGCATTAAATAGGTGTGAGGCTGCGGCTTTTGCCGCTTTGGGGTCGCTACGCTTTGAGGTCGGCGCTTTGCGCCTTTGAGAAAGAAAATTAGTAGGAAGAAGCATATGTCTAAAATGCAAACACTCAACGATAACATCGACAAAGAAGTCAACAGAAATAAGGTCATCGTCAGAACTAGCGTTGTCGGAATTGTCACCAACGTCATTCTCGCGAGCGTCATGGCGGTTATCGGCCTTATGGCAAACTCCATTGCCGTCGTTCTCGATGCCGTGAACAACCTCTC